>REEA01000053.1 GCA_007695305.1 Bacteroidia bacterium | reverse complement strand
CATTTAATCAATTAGATACAACAATTTGTTTGCTTTTTGTGAATAATGCAGGCCAATCTCATACTGCACCAACTGCATACGATCTGCTTACTGCTTACTGCATACTGTCAGAAAACCATAAAAAAAAAGCTGCACAGAATGTACAGCTTTTTTTCTTAAAAAACGGTTTATTTCTTCATTTCGGAGAAATACTTGTAGAAATAAGGAATGGTTTCCATCCCTTTGTAGAATTGAAACAGGGGATAGTTTTCATTGGGTGAATGGATGGCATCCGATTCAAGTCCGAATCCCATCAAAATGGATTTGATTCCCAAAATTTGTTCAAACATGGAGATGATCGGGATGCTGCCGCCGCTTCGATAGGGAACGGGTTTCATTCCATAGGTTTTTTCGTAGGCCATGCTTGCCGCCTGGTATTCCGGGGTGTCGACCGGGCTCACGTATCCTTCGCCGCCATGCAGGAACTCCACATCTACTTTCACATAGTCGGGTGCGATGGACAAAAAATGATCTTTGAACATCCGGGTGATCTTGTCAGAGTTTTGATGGGGCACCAGTCGCATGGATATTTTGGCGTGTGCTTCCGACGGCAACACGGTTTTAGCACCCTTGTCGGTATGTCCGCCCCAGATGCCGTTTACATCCAATGATGGCCTGATACCTGTTCTTTCCAGCGTGGAATAGCCCTTTTCTCCCCTGAGTTCTTTCACATCAATGGATTTTTTATACGCCTCTTCGTTGAAAGGTGCCCTGCCCATTTCGGCACGCTCTTCATCGCTGAGCTCTTCCACATCATCATAAAAACCTTTCACGGTAATTCTGCCATCTTTATCAATGAGGCTGCTGATCATATCGCAGAGGATGTTTACCGGGTTAGCAACGGCACCACCATAAAGGCCTGAATGCAAATCGCGGTTTGGTCCGGTAACATGAACCTCGCAGTAAGAAAGACCCCTCAAACCGGTTGTGATGGAAGGTGTATCCGCTCCCAGCATGGCAGTATCCGAAACAAGGATCACATCCCCGGCCAGCTTTTCACGATTCTCTTCCAGGAATTTTCCGAGGCTTGGTGACCCGATCTCTTCTTCCCCTTCTATCATGAATTTCACATTGCAGGGTAACTGGTTGGTCTCCACCAGGTACTCAAATGCCGCGAAATGCATAAACATCTGGCCCTTGTCGTCATCGGCACCGCGTGCATAAATCTTGCCGTCGCGCACCTCAGGCTCAAATGGCCCGCTTTTCCATAAGTCGAGCGGCTCCACAGGCTGTACATCATAGTGACCGTAGATGATGACCGTGGGTAATGAAGGATCAAGCATCTTTTCGCCATATACTACCGGATGGCCTTCCGTTTCACATACCTCCGCCTTGTCGGCACCCTTTTTCAGCAAACAATCCTTTACCCATTCGGCCGCCTTGTACATGTCGTCCTTATGCGACTCCTTGGAGCTGATGGAGGGAATGCGGATCAGGTCAAACAATTCCTCCAGAAAACGTTCCTTGTTCTTTTCAATGTAATCTTTCAGGTCTTTCATAATAATTTGTATTTGATTTTGATAAGATCATTTAATCATTGTTGAAGATGCAAATATAGGAAAATGTGGAAATGTCAGGGTAATGGTCGTCATTATAAACCTTGTTTATTCCCAGCCAAACCAGTCATCGAGCTCCCTGCGCTCTTTCTTTGTCGGCCGCCCTTTTCTGAAGGGACGTAGGCCGGCCTGGCTTTTGATGATCTCAAGCTTTTTGTATTCCTCCTCCGGGGTGAGGTCTTCCATGTATTCACTGACCAATTTGGCCCCCACGCGGTTGTTGAGCAATCCGCATACCTTTACGGTGCGCATTAGCGGGCCGGTCTGGACGGTTATCACCATATCTGTGTGAACTTCACGCGATGGCTTTACCGGCTGGTCGTCAATTTTTACCTTGCCGGCCCGGCATGCCTGGGTGGCCATGCTGCGGGTTTTAAACAGGCGCACCGCCCACAAATATTTGTCTATCCTTGGTGCTTCTGTCTGCGTCATGGAGCTTTTATTTTTTCCTGAAATAAATTTTCATGGGAACCCCCGAAAAATCCCAGTTTGCCCGGATCTGGTTTTCTACAAACCGCATATATGGCTCTTTGATATACTGCGGCAGGTTGCAGAAAAAGGCAAAGGAGGGGTAAGGCGTGGGAAGCTGGGTGATGTATTTTATTTTGATGTATTTGCCTTTTGTGGCCGGTGGCGGCTGGTTTTCGAGGATGGGAAGCATTACCTGGTTGAGCTTGGACGTCGATATTTTTCGCTGCCTGTTGTGGTACACTTCCACAGCAGCTTCCATGGCTTTAAATACACGCTGCTTAGTGAGTACCGATGTGAAAACGATCGGAATATCGGTTAGAGGAGCGGTTTTTTCTTTGATCTGAGCGGTAAATCTTTTGACTGAGTCTGTGTCCTTGTCACTGATGAGGTCCCATTTGTTTACCAGGACAACGATACCCTTATTGTTTCGTGCTGCCAGGGAAAATATGTTCAGGTCCTGCGCCTCGAAAGGAGTGGTGGCATCAATAAGCAAGAGGCACACATCAGAAAGTTCGATGGCCCTTACCGATCGCATCACCGAGTAGAATTCGATGTTTTCATGTACTTTCCCTTTTTTTCGTAAACCCGCGGTATCCACCAGGTAAAAGTCAAACCCGAAACGGTTGTATCTCGAGTAAATGGTATCGCGGGTGGTGCCGGGGATTTCGGTAACAATATTCCGCTCTGTACCCAGCAAGATGTTGATCAATGATGATTTACCCACGTTGGGACGGCCGACCACCGCAAATTTCGGGATTTCATCTTTGGTGTCTTCCTCCTGTTGTTTGTTCAGTACCTTTACCAGGTCATCCAGCAGTTCTCCTGTGCCGCTGCCATTGATCGACGAAACGGGATACACCGCTTCCACGCCAAGTTCGTAAAACATATTGGCCTGCTGAATTAGCTTGCTGTTATCCGCTTTGTTTGCCACCAGGAAGCACTTCTTCCGGCTTCGCCGGAGCATATCGGCCACTTCCTCATCCAGTGGGGTGATCCCCTCCATCACATCAACAAGGAATAACACAACCGTGGACTCCTCCAGCGCCATTTCCACCTGTGCGCGTATCTGTTCTTCAAAAACATCCTCGGAGCCGGCCACATAGCCACCGGTGTCGATCACAGAAAAGTCCACACCGTTCCAGTCAGATTTTCCGTAATGCCGGTCGCGGGTTACCCCGGCCGTGGGATCCACGATGGCCATGCGCCGCCTGGTAAGCCTGTTGAATAATGTTGATTTCCCTACGTTAGGCCTTCCGACCAGGGCGACAATGTTTGACATGATATTGTTTGTTTAATGATGTGTTTGTTCATGAAACTGATCAGCCGGATATGCTATGCAGCTGATAATGTTTAGTGGTGTTTGTAACCGAATCGGCGCAGCTGAACCTCATCCTCCCGCCAGTTTTTACTGACCTTAACATGTAGTTCCAGGAACACTTTCTTGCCGAGAAACTCCTCCAGGCTTTTGCGGGCCTCTGTTCCAACCCTTTTTAAGGCACTCCCTTTGTGCCCGATAATGATTCCCTTCTGACTCTCCCTGGCCACATGGATGACACAACGGATACGCACCAGGTTTCCCTCTTCCTCAAAGGTATCAACGGCCACTTCAACACTGTATGGAATTTCCTGGTGGTAATGCATAAGCACTTTTTCTCTCACCGTTTCCGCCACAAAAAAGCGAATGGGCTTGTCTGTCAGCTCATCTTTTGGATAGAAGGGCGGTGACTCGGGAAGCAACTCCAGGATCTTGTTCAAAACCTTGTCAATATAATAGCCGTGGAGTGCCGACACCGGTATCACGTGCCATCCGGGATAAGCATCCTGCCACTTTTTACAGAGCATGTCCACTTCATGCTCTGTTGCCAGGTCCACCTTGTTAACAAGAAGCATCACCGGGATGCCCGACTTTTCTATCCTCTGCAGGATGCTCATGTCAATGGGGCTGTCTGCCACCTCCGTGAGCACAATATACAGGTCTGCGTCCTCCAGTGCTGATTTCACAAACTGCATCATATGTTCCTGGAGCTTGTAATTCGGAGAAAGGATACCCGGTGTATCCGAAAATACAATCTGATAGTCAACACCGTTGGCGATACCGAGAATCCGGTGCCGCGTGGTTTGTGCCTTCGGGGTAATGATGGAAAGCTTCTCACCCAGCAGGGTATTCATCAGTGTCGATTTGCCCACGTTTGGGTTTCCAAGGATGTTTACAAAACCGGCCTTATGCATAGGTAATTTTTACGCAAAGGTACCGTTTTTCGCCAAATTTCTTTTAAAACATTTGGTGTTCAATATTAAAACGTGTATCTTTGCAACCAGAAAACCATACTGCGGGGTGGAGCAGAGGTAGCTCGTCGGGCTCATAACCCGAAGGTCGTAAGTTCGAATCTTACCCCCGCTACTAAAAAGGCCTGTTTATCAGCTGATAGACAGGCCTTTATCTTTAAATACGGCATAAATACGCAGACAGCACCCGGCAGCGGTATGTAGAGCCTGCCAGAGCACTCCCGGCCTTTACCGTTTGATCAAACGCTCAATACCTACCTTGTTACCAACAGTAACCCGGATGATATACAAGCCCGGTTGATGTCCGGTAAGATCCAGCGTGTGCAAACGCTGATGCGGCAACTCATCATGGTATATGCGGCCACCAAGCAGGCCGAATATCTCTGCCCGGATGCTGACACCTTCTTCCAAAGTTTCCAGCTCCAGCGTAAAGACTCCCTCAGTGGGATTGGGATACACTTTGAAGAAAGAACCCGGCCTGAACAGACCAACCGGCTCATCAATCGACAGGATGATTTCCTCCGAAGCCACGACGGTGTCAAAGTAGTAACAGAATACCCCTAAGGGGTCAATGTAAGCCCGGAATTGTGCACCCTCTTCAATGTAGGTGTGCGGCAGTATCCGTATCTTTTCACCGGCCGCCAAGTGGACTATAGCACCGCCTTTTATAACGAGATCATTCACGGTGATCACTTTCCGGGCTTCAAAACATACCTGTTCGCCCGATGTGATCGTCAAACCGGATACTGCAAGGCTGTCCGGTATGCTGAGGTTTACAAAATTCGCGGTGAGATATACATCAGCAGCAGGCATAGTCACATCGATCATGGCCGAATATTGATCATCCACGTATTCAATTTGACCAGTCCATACAAGGAACATGAACCCCTCATCCCACGGAATTGCCTCAATCGTGATCACATCTCCCGCTTCATAGTAATCCCTGGGATCAAAAATGACAAACATTCCCGACATTGGCAGGTTCGTACTCTTAAATATCTGGAATTGATTGAGCACAAAGTTTGCCGTCAGCACCACATCCTCATCAGGCATGGTGAAATCGAAAGCAGACTCACTGCTGATCTCTTCACCCTCAGCGTCGGACCAGTTCACAAAGAGGTAACCTTCATTGGCTGTTGCAGATACAGTTACGATCGTACCCGGTTGATAATAACCCGCGGGACTAACTGTTCCGCCTTCAGCAGGAGCAACTTCCAGGTTCAGATAGGGCGGCAGCGGAGCAGGACTTCCTGTAATGACAAATGCGAGGCTGAGCGGATCCTGCATAACCGGACCTGTGAGCATTCCCCATTGGATATCCGGGTCGGACAACTGCCATACAGCCACATCATTGAAATGATCAAGCGAAGTTTTCCATCCGATGATGTACCCTGGCTCCGTTTCAATAAGCAGGCGTATCTCCATGACCTTGCCCTGGAAACTGCTGATGGTGAGTTTATCGGGAACAAAGCCGGCTGTATTGCTCAGGATAAGTGTCTCATCTATTCCTACAGTAGTGTTGAAAGCTGCATCAATGATCGTTGTGCCCTGGTACAACATCGCAGCGGTGCATCCTGCTTCACAACCATTATACACATCCACTTCCACACCGATTACCGCACCCGGTAATCCACCCAGGTCGGCATGCAGCAAGGCCGGATAGAGCCAGACACCATCTGTATCGATGCCATAGGATGCCGGTGAGCCTCCGGCTCCGGGATGATCCTGGATGTTCATCACCACACCGGATTCCGTCCACAATTCATACGGCCCGATAGCCGGGTCAATACCATCAAGCGTAACCACCACAGTGTCCGGTCCGCCCCCCGGAGGATCAGGAACAAATGCTGTAACCACCAACCAGTAAATAGTGCCTTCAATCTGCAGGAATGGTTGTGCAAAGTTGGTGATGTCAATACGGTAGCCATGGAGGTGATCCCAGATATTGTATGCATAGGTTGAGGGGTCAAAATATCCCTGCGGGTGTTCAAATGCCGGTTCCCAGGTGTATTCACCCGGAACAAAATTCCTGGCCCATAGCATTTCACCGGGCATGCTATAACCTGTAGGGCTCTCGTCTGCCGGGATGTCACTGTAAATCATCACCACAAATGCCACGGCAAACTCGTCCGGCACATGATCATTCTTCCATGATACCCAGAAGTGGAAGTCCTCCACATAGCCGGTTTCGCTGCACATCCAGTCGTCAGCTATCCGCTGCGGATACGTGAAGTTGACATCCCATCCTGCCGGATCGGGATACTGCGGGAAGTGCATTTTGTGTTCTTCGGGCTCGTTGATCAGGATGCGGTAGTCTTCCACCTCGCCGTCGGGAGCAGGACCCTGGAAGCTTAGTCCCGGCTGCGAAGTGAGCCGGAAGCGTGTAAATGTGAATCCGGTTTTTGCCGTTGCCGGAACATTGACATTAAAATGATGGATGCCGGTCGTCACCTGCTGATTGACGATGGTATGTTCAAACGGACCACCCCATGATCCATCGGCATCCCAGTCGAACCAAGCATTCAAATACCCGGTACCTTGTACGGATACTTCCACAGTAACGTTTTCACCGGGCACAAAGGAGTTCAGGAAGCGCACACCGTCTTCGTCGTCGTTGCCATCCTGGTCGTCGCCCAGGGCGAAGGGGCAGGGTTGGCCGTCGGGCTCAGGATCAACGCCTTGCCCCAGGTAAAGGTCTGGAACAATAAAGTGACGGGCGCCGTTGCTTGAAAGCAGGGTAGGATAGGGCTCATCAGGGGCGTCACCGAAGTCATATCCTTCGGGGGGCACTATCTGTTCAAGAACGATGATGGTGAAGGTGCAAAAGTTGGTACAGTTGTTCGGGTCTGTATAGGTGTATGTCACTGTCTGAGGACCAATGCCCGTATAAGCCGGATAAAAACTACCCAATTCAACACCTTTTCCTGAATATTCGCCTCCTGCAGGCGTAGCTCCCGAAAGCGGGAATGGTGGATCAGTATCATAAACAGTCATTTCATGCGGACAGTTAACCACAGGCAACGGATGCACGTTGATGGTAAACTGGCAAGTGTTGACGCATCCTGTTTGCGGATCCGTATAAGTGTAAACGATCACATGATTGCCCACACCTGCAATTGCCGGAT
>REEA01000138.1 GCA_007695305.1 Bacteroidia bacterium | reverse complement strand
GCCGCCGACATAGTAGTCTATTTAATCTGTTCATAATTTGATTAATTTGGTCAGATTGAGCTCGCCAACAATAAGTTAGATGTCATGTTTAAAAGCAGTACAATGGCTCGGTTCAAGGCTTTCGCAACGAAGCAGATGGCCTGAAGTAAAAGCACTTGAAAAAATGAAATTGAAATACTAACCCAATCAGCATGAACAGCAAAACAAAAACAATATGAAAACCTTAATCATTTCAGCTATTTTACTTCTTTTCATGATACCTGAATCTTTGGGGCAAAGAATATACGATTCTCAGGGAAGATTCATGGGCAGGGTAAGCGAAGACAGGTATTATGACAGCAGGGGAAGTTTGATTGGCTACGAGGAAGACCAAAAATTATATGATGCCTCAGGCAGATATCTGGGCGAAATTCAGGATGGTTATCTTTATGAAGCCACGGGACAGGCCCTTGGCAGGATAACCGGCAGCCTGCTTTATGACCGTACCGGCAGCCTGGTTGGCCGTATTGAAGGAGAGTTTATTTATGATGGCGGTGGAAGGCTAATGGCCAGGGCACAAAACCTGAAACAAAAACAAATTGTGCTGTTTTTCTTTTTCTATTGATATATCTTAGCATTAGTCATGCTTTTAATTCAGGTCAGAATGAGTCTTTCGGTCGTGCGCCGGAACTCTGCACGGATTTGTGGCCTGTTTTTCCACTTAAATGGTTAATAAAATTATTCACTACGTCACGTATTGACGTAAAGAGGCATTATTTTGTGAGCAGTGTGTTATGTAACTCTTTCTTTTAGCTATCAAAACAACTGCTTATGAAAACAACCTTATCAAAAAGTATCCTGCTGGGGCTGGCTGTGGGCGATGCACTGGGTGTACCATTTGAGTTTAGGGGCAGGGGGAATCTGGAAAGGCATCCTGTAACCGGTATGGCAGGTTATGGTACCCACAATCAGCCACCCGGTACCTGGTCGGATGATTCATCCCTTTCGTTCTGCCTGGCAGAATCGTTGTGCGGGGGTTATGACATTCAGGACATTGCCCGTCTGTTTTTAAAATGGTACAATGAAGCTTACTGGGCAGCGCGGGGTGAAGTATTTGATGTGGGTATTGCCACCCGTGAAGCCATATTGAGGATCAAATCCGGGGAACCGCCAACCTCAGCGGGATTGAATGGAGAGTTTGACAACGGCAATGGTTCGCTGATGCGTATTTTACCTTTGTTGCCATTTATCCTGAAAAAAGGAGATCATGAGATCGTGAAAATTGTTACCGAGGTGTCTTCAGTTACCCATCGTCACCCACGTTGCATCCTTGCTTGTCTTATCCTTTTGCTAGTGGCAGAAAGGCTATGCGAATACAGTATTTTAGAAGCAATTCGCGGCATGCAGGTCAGGTTAAGAGATATACTCAGAATGCACCCAAAGCTTCTGACCCAAAAACAACATTTTGACCGGATCATTCCGGGCAATAGCCAGCCTAAAAACACAGATAATTTCCACATTCCTCTGAAGGATGCATCACCACAGAGCATTCGGTCATCAGGTTATGTTGTGGATACACTGGAAGCATCCCTTTGGTGTTTGTTACACAGCAGCAGTTACAAGGAGGCTGTTCTGAAAGCAGTAAACCTCGGTGAAGATGCAGATACCACAGCATGTGTAACCGGCGGCCTGGCCGGTATCCTATATGGTCACCAGAATATACCTCAAGAGTGGCTGAATATTTTGGCCCGCAAAGCAGACATTGAAAAACTTGCAGAAATGCTGGAAGCAAAATACCCCAATGAATGCGTAAAGAAAATATGATTATTGATAGCGTTGCCTTGCAGCATCCAATGCATTTTTGACTTCCTTCACCAACCAGTCAGGACTGATTACGCGCACTGCATCACCAAGCATCATAACACGTTGTCTGAATTCCAGGTTTGGATTGATAAACATCCTGATAAGCAGTTCACTTTCGCTGTCGGCAATAATTTCCTGAGAATGATGCATTGGTAGTGCTTTCACGTATTTACCCTGTAAAGGGGTAAACGACAGCTCAACGGGCTGCGGTTCGCTTTCGCTGTAAGTAAGCCCTATGGTATTTCTGAATAATTCCTGTGGCTTCAGTTTAGGATCGGGTTCAAAGGTCTGCGCGGTAATTTCCAGATAAGAAATCCGGTCGATACCAAAAATCCGGCAATCATTGGTATCTATGGTTGTGCTGACAAGATACCAACGATTTAGATATTCCTTCAGCAGGTAAGGCCTCACACGATGCAGTTTCGGCTGCTCCCGCATAAAGTTCTCATGCAAAAATACCACTTCCCTATGGTTCCTGATCGCCGACAAGAGAGGTTTCAGCAACTCGCTACCCCTCAATTCTCCCTGTGATTCAAAATCAATATATTTCAGGGTATCACGGCTTTCCTGCAAGCTTTCGGTAAGTAATTCAGCCGTTTGGGCTATTTGAAGAAACCGAAGAAAATTGTCGATATGCAATGTCTTATCCCTGTCGATATAATAACCGTCATTAAGCCTGTCGTAGGTAATCTCTATGCCAAAATTGAGGCGCATTTGCTCAATATCACGCTGGATGGTTCGATCAGAAACTTCAAAGCCGTGTTGTGCCAAAAAATCCTTGACTTCCTTGAAAGATGGATATAGCCGCCTGTCTGTCTTTTCAATTATGAGGGCGTATCGTCTGATGGTACTGTGCCTGGACATGGTGTTATGAATTATTTTCTCCAAATATACACGACAATTTTCAATGCCGGCTGTTTTTGCCATCGAAGATGCATGTTTATCGCTAAAAAATCGCCCAACAAAAAGGATTTGAAAACTTTGTCCATCATTCGTTGTTTCTAGGAATGTGTGAATTCCGTTTTTTTAATGGGTAAATGGATGATGCAGGGTTTTTGAAATACTTATGGGAGCTGGGAGATAATACTTAATGGCAAGGCAGTAAGTTCTGATTTATAGACTTTTATGTTTTGACGCTATGGTAATTTAACATATTAAAGAAAAAAATGAAACTAACTTTAAGATTGGCAGCCGTTTACAACATTATTTGGGGGATATGGGTGGTGTTGTTTCCCTCTCAATTTTTTGCACTGACCGGAATGGAGCAGCTGAATCATCCCCTGGTATGGCAGGGTATGGGGATGGTGATCGGGGTGTATGGTTTGGCTTATTGGTGGTCTTCCTACGATCCCATTCGGCACTGGCCCATTGTGGCGGTAGGTTTACTTGGGAAAGTATTTGGTCCATTGGGTTTTATATTCCATTACTTCAGAGGCGATGCTCCACTAGCCTTTGGTTATACACTGATTACCAATGACCTGATCTGGTGGATTCCCTTCTCCATGATCTTGTATAAAGCCCATCAAAGTGGATGGAAACTAACTGATGTTTAGGTCATTATCCTTCCCCCGCGTGGCGACAAAGATTACCGGCTAAAGTAGCATTGACATGACACCAGCATTTTTCCCAGGCAATTTGATCCTTTTGGTATTCAATAATTTCATTCCTCCGGAGGTACAAGATATTTCACCACTTTTTTTGATGCCCTGGCATAATCAATTTCTTCCCTTGTAGATCGGCCAATGTATCCATCCACATTCACCACAAAGATTTCGTCAGCCATATCAATTTTTCGCTTGTGCATATCATCAAGCATTTCCTTAACACCTGCATCCCAGACCTCATCATCACCGGCATGACCGAACAAACCCACGCTGATCACAATATAGCCCTGCAAGGTTAAGTCTTTTTGTGCCTGCATAAAAGCATCCCTGAATCTGGTACTCCCACACAGGGTTATAACTTTGTATTTTCCAATCATAATAAAGAATTTTCAGCCTTTCAAAAATCAGGATATACCAAACAAAACACAAAGCAAATTTAGGCATTTGTTTCATCTATTCAGGTGTAGTTGTTTCCGGATTTTTATACATCCGGATTCATTATACCTTTGTACAACAATTGGAAAATATGTAAAACCAATGATCAAACGCCCTTGTATTTGAAAGTCAAAGTGTTATAAATGCAGTCAGACTTGTAAATATGAGGCTGATATTTTTGCAAGAATATCGCACCCAAGGAGATCATTCAGTGTATTTAGAATTATATATTATGGACAATATTCAGGGTTTTTCAAACTTCAGAAATGAAATATTAAGCATCAAGAACGCGATTGATGCCGACAATTATCGCGACTGTAAAGACAAGCTGATTGCCATACGACCGATGCTTTCCGGAGAAGCTTTTAGCAGAGAGGAGCGAATGGAGATCAATCTGCTGATTGATGATTGCTTCCGGGCCATTGACTATTTACGTGATCGTGAACAAAAACAATTTGAAGAAGCATCCCGTAGTAATTTTGAGAGAATTGCTCCTATGGTAGAAGAAGCGCATGCAAAGGCATTTGACTCGGAAGACATAAGGGAAGCATGGGATTTTTGTATAGGGGTGCAGCAGGAGTTCAGGGGAGTCAGAATGAAAAAGGAGACCCGTGAATTATTATATGCCCGTTTGCAGGAGGCATTTGACAGGTTGAAGCAAAGAAAGGCGGTGCAAATGAAGGAACAGCAGCTGCAGTCTGAAAAAGACCAACAGGAGATGCTGCCCGTTATCGAGGGTTTGGTTCAAACAGCCGAACATACTGCTGACATATCTGAAAGCTGGCAGCAGATGATTGATATGCAGCAAAAAATCCATGAAAAAAACCTTAGCCCTGAGGTGCGAAAAAAGTTGCTTGATAAGCTGCAGGACGCATTTACTATTTTAAAGATTAAAAGGGAACAAGAGTCTGAGTTATTGAAAGGGAAGGCATCCGATAATGCTATCCATATTGAGAAGATGCTGGTTGAAGGTGAGAAAGTGGCGGCTGAGTCAGAACACTTCAGGGAAGCGTTTGATACCCTGAAAGGGATCCAGCAGGCTTTTCGTGAATATGCATTGCTGGCCGAAGACAGGGAAATGCTGTATGGCAGGTTGCAGGTTGCATTTGAAACATTGAAAGAGCGGCAGGATCTCTGGTATCGTGAACGTGACAGGGAGGCCATTGAGAATTATGAAACACTGAAACCTTTGGTAGAAGTCGGTCTTGAACGTGCACAAAAAAGTATGGAGTTTAAAAAGACACGGGAATCACTTAAACGAATTCAGGAAAAATTCAAAGGAATTAAAATGCGCAGTGAAGACCGCCAATCACTCTATAGCAAGCTGCAAAAGGCTTTTGAAACACTAAACAAACGCCATGATGAATATTTGCTCACCAAAAAAGAGAAGATTGAATTGCAGGTCAATTACCAGTTATCTGACGTGGAATTAAAAATAGAAGAAATCCGGAAGGAAATAGCGCAGGATCAATCGCGGGTTCTCGAGTTGGAGGAAAGCGGAGAAAACCCATTGTTTCAGAAACAATACACCAATCCGTCTCATGATATTCAAAATCAAATCCTTGTTTTAAAGGCTGCCATAGCCCATAAGGAGAAGACTCTGGAAGAATTGTTGGAACAAAAATCCAGACTTGTTGAAAAAAGGGATAAATGGCGTGAACTTGATTGACCTACATTTTTTTAACCATATTTAAAGGAAGACCGGTTTTGGCCGCAATCTCTTCCACGGAATACCCTTCGCTTTTCAGGTGCTCAACAAACTTTGATGCCAGGATATGCTGACTTTTAATGGCTTCTTCCTTTTTCTGGCGCTCATCATGTTCACGTTGGATCAGTTTTGTTCTTTCCCGGTGCAATTGCAGTTTTTCTTCCCTGGCTTTCTTTGTTTGCTTTTCTGCCTCTTCGATCTTTTGAAGATATTTACGTTCCTGGTTTTCAAAAATGATATCCAGTTCTTCTTCCACCAGCAGTTGCCGGCGAAAATGGTCATCCAGCAACGGCCCCTGAAGATAGCGTGCGATATCGGCGAATTCATCATCCAGCTCCTGCAGGTTCAGCACATAACCATCCGCTGTGGCCCAGCGCTGATTGAACATTGCCAGAAAACGTTCCAGGCGGCTGCGCCTGGTTTCGGGCAAACGGGGCAACTGGATAATGTGCGAGCGGTGCGTCAGGTGTTCAATGAAAAAGCTTTTTACGCGCAACTTTTTCTTGCTTACCGAATCGATCACATCACGGTTCACCGTAACGGCCAGGTGTGGCAGATCATCCAGGGTATAACCCAATATATACACCGCGATAATGGGATACATGGGGCGGTAATCCGAGCCCGGATCATCTGCTACGGCAATATCACTTTTGCCCGCTTTGCGGCCGGTCATGTAATTTCCGGCCAGATAATTGCGAAAACGGCGGATATCCGTATCATACTTCGACTTTTGCAGCTCTATCAAAACCGTTTGGCTGCTCCCGCCGGGCCCTTTGATCAGCGCCTTGAAGTCCAGACGGAACATGGCCAGACCACGGTTCCCGTCGGGCCATGTCACTTCCTGCTGCCCCAGGCTGACTTCCAGCACTTCCGTATCCAAAATGACCGACAAGACCTTTTTGGCCAGTTGGTTATTGTCCATCAGGTATTTAAAGGCCGTGTCGTAGATGGGGTTGACTATATGCATATCTTTTTTTACACAAATATATCTGTTTTTTTTCTTCTTATCATAAATATTTATAAACAAAAAACATTGACCGGTCTATCTTTTGATTTAAGTGGTTATTCTCATTGAGCTATATTTCTCGTACTTTACTTATGGGATATGATGCTGCATGGTATTTAAATGATTCTGTTATTTTTGCAGAAAAGAGATTGATGATGCAAAAGGCAATTGTAACCGGTGCTTATGGTGCTATAGGCAAAGCAATCGCGAGAGGAATTGCGGCAAAGGGCTATGATCTTTACATTGCGGGCAGAGATGAAGGTGCACTGAAAAAGTGTCGTGAAGAGCTGATCAGGGAAACCGGCAGCAATCATATATCCTGTTTAACGGCAGACCTTTCGCAGAAGCATGAAGTGAAAACCCTGTCCGGCAAATGGAACGGTCCATTGCATTTGCTGATCAACAATGCAGCCACCACACCGCGCTTGAGGCAGGAAACACCTCAAGGCATTGAATTACAATTTGCAACAAACGTGTTGGGATATTTTTGGATGATCCGGTTTTTCAGCGATTATATGAAGGGGTTGGATGATGCCCGCATTGTCAATGTAGCCAGCTACTGGGCCGGTGATCTCGACATAAGGGATATGGAGTTCAAAACCAGGCGTTATCACAATGACACTGCCTACAGGCAAAGTAAGCAGGCAAACAGAATGCTGACAATGGCTTTTGCAGAACGTCTGAAAGAGCATGGAGTTTCGGTGCTGGCTGCCCATCCCGGTGATGTCAGTTCAAAACTGAGTAATAACCTGGGGTACGGTGGCTGGGAGACCCCTGAAGAAGGGGCAGCTACTCCCCTGTTCTGTGCTACCGATCCCATACTCAAGGGTGTATCCGGAAAATATTTTGCCGACAAACAAGAAGAACCCTGTACTTTTTCAAGAGATAAAGCAGTCGTTGACCAATTGTATGATGTATGTATGCAATACTAACCTGCATTATTCACAAAAAGCAAACAAATTGTTGTATCTAATTGATTAAATGGTA
>REEA01000077.1 GCA_007695305.1 Bacteroidia bacterium | reverse complement strand
CGGCGGCTTTCGACGCCTCGCATCTGACCTGAATTAAAAGCATGAATAATACAGGCTAAGAACGGTTTTAAAAATCTGTGATCATCCGTTGCATCTGTGTCATCTGTGTGCCAATCATGTTTTTTGCGCATTTGTACACCAATACATGCTTCCTTTTGCCATGCCAGGATGTATTGCGGGATTAAAAAAAAAGTGATAATTTTAGAGACGGAATCCTAAACTAAATCCATATGAAAAAATCACGGGTTGTTGAGAGATACTGTGAGATCATCAAAGAGGAGCCTTTGAGCACGCTGGAGGCTGATTTGACGGCTGATAACACTTGTGTGATGGAATCCACATCACCCTTTTTTGGCTATTACCAAGATGCCCCAATGGGTAAGCCGGATCCATACATTTATTGTTTACTTGACCGTTACTACAGCTTGTCGGAAATAATGCGTGCCGCTGAGAACGTAAATGCACACAGGCGGGAACCTGTTGATATTACTCCCGGACAACTGTATTTAATGGATAGGAGATGCCCGGTAATTCGATTGAAAGATATCAGGCATTTTAACCAGGTGCATATCCTGCAGCAGAGTCTGCAGCAGGAAGGAATTGTATTCAAAAAACGGCAACGCAAAATCAAGGAGGTGAATGGGATTATAAGGCTGTCAAAAATGATCCGCTTTCAATCCGCCGGTGATGGATTGTTCATGGATGCCATTGATGACACAAAGGGATATTTTGTTATTCCCCGTTATCTTGGTTGGGAAGCCTTCAAAAAACTCACCAAAGAAGCCAAATATGATACCTGTATTCTTTACTTTGATGCGGCTCAGGCGAGTTTTTTTGAGAACGGACGGGTGGTAGAACTGGTACGGGTTTACAAGGAGCATATCACATCCGATGATTTGCTCGCAATAAAGAACAGGTATATCCAGGTGCTCAAATAACCGTTAATGGAAAGATGATGAAGATGGACTATTTTTTCAGGTCGTAATAGCATCTTTTAGGGGAGAAAATGCTACCTGTATCTTTCATTTTTTTGATCGCCTTTTCCACATCTTTTTTGTCCAATCCGGCAAGGTCAGCGAGTTCACCTGTACGCAGAGGCTTGGCAGCTTCTTCAAAGGTTTTGATGATCTTTTCCTGGATATCCATGGTGTGCAATTTTTGTTGTTTGATTATTTTTGTGAAAGAGACAAAGGTAAGGAAAACATGGTGACAAACAAAATACATGCGGTTTTGTCCATGCTTATTGTCATTGTGACCTTCACAAGCTGTCTGACAGAAGCAAAATCCCAGGAAGGTCATTATGTAGTGCCTGACTACAAAGGCTCTGCAGAAAGTTTTTTTTCTCTAAAAGACACCATTATCAGACAAGAGGTGGGGAGTTTTACTTTTATCGGCTCTTTGCTTGGGCTTACCGGTAAGGCTTCTTTGCGGGAGTTTGAGCTGTATGGTTTTTCTCATCAAACCCTTACCCTGGTTTTGGGTGAAAAAAGCGTCTTTATTTCCAGAGCCCCTTTTCATCCATCCCTGCACAGAATAAGCTATTTTGGGCCCCATAATTATGTATATCTGATTGATGGTCGCTATTTCTGGGGTTTCGACGGGAGGTTGCCCAGCCAGCGGCTGCTGAGCGTTCATGTGTCCGACGGCGTGGAGCGTATGTCTCTTCCGCATCGTGCCATCAGGGATATTTTTGAGCCCAATTTCTGCAAGCGTCGTTTGCTGTTTGGCAGAATTGAGTGTCAGGCAAGGGCATTTCTGTCGGAAGACGGTAAGCGTATATATATATATATGGTAAACAGCCGGGTGCCCAGCCTCTACGAAGTTACCTGGATCATCAGAAAGGGTGAATACCTGGGCAGGGTGGTTGATTATGCTTATTGAAGGGGGTTGTCCGGGCCCTCCCTGTAACGAAGGAGGCAATGGGTTATGAAGGATCGTCGCCGACGGGAATCCTTTCGCCCATTATCTCCGGTTCTTTTCCCACCAGGATATCCCAGAAAACATTTGCTTTGGCAAACCATTCGCGAATACGTATCCTGTCGTTTCGCAAATGGTTTACATCGGCGGCATTCAGCGCGTAAACCTGCATCCCGTTTTGTTTGGCAATATAAACAGCCCTTTGATTGTGAAATCTCTGGGAAATAATCGTAATGCTGTCTTGCCCGAATATTTTCATTGCCCTCACCACCGAGTCCAGTGTCCGAAACCCGGCATGGTCAAGATAAATGGCTTCTTCCGGGATATTCAGGTTCATAAGTGCCCTTTGCATTTGAAGTGGCTCGTTGTAATATGGCGTACGATTATCGCCACTTACAATCAGATAATTCACTTTTCCGCTGTGGTAAAGCTCTGCTGCCGCGTTGATTCTGTTGTGAAAATAAGGATTTGGTGCTCCGCCCCTGATCCTGTGAGAGGTCCCGAGGACCAGCCCTACGCGGTTATGGGGTATCTCGTGAATGCTGTCGTACAGGTGCTTTTCGGCAGAAATACGAATGACCTGGTTCGATATCAACAAAACCAACAAAGGAATCACCACCAGTATTTCTAATAATACAAGCCCCCTGCGAAAGAAAAGCCTCATTCGTTTTTGCCGCCTTTTATCCATGATACCGCAAAATTAATTATTTAACCTGCATCTTTGCCATTTTTCTGTCTGTATGATCCATGTTCCTGCTGCTTCAAGCATGATGGAATATTATGGCTGGCAAAACACTTGCCGGGCTTTTGCGATCAGATTCACTGTCCGCCGGGGGCAATAACCTACCATTAATTGTAGTATTTGATTCCCGGGCCCGTATTAACCAATAATTGTTGCTTATGCAGGTTAAAAAATATTGCAGCAAAGCCCCAATAATTCAATAAATAATTATAGCTTTGTCCGTGATGTTTATTTTT
This sequence comes from Bacteroidia bacterium, assembly GCA_007695305.1. Taxonomy (GTDB): domain Bacteria; phylum Bacteroidota; class Bacteroidia; order Bacteroidales; family UBA7960; genus PUPG01. The sequence continues at coordinate 27,429 of REEA01000077.1, read as the reverse complement.
TCACAAAACGAATGGTTTACCATATAAATTATATATACAATGGCAAGAAAAGGAGATGTTGTCATCAATATAGAAAAGTGCAAGGGCTGTGAAGTATGTCTTACTGCATGTCCCAACCAGGTGTTGGCTCTGAGTAATGAAGTAAACAGCAAGGGCTATCATTATGCCATGAAGGTAAACGCTGAATGCATTGGTTGTGCCAATTGCGCAGTGGTTTGTCCGGATGCGGTGATCACTGTTTACCGGGAGAAACCGGTTAAAAAAGTCTGATCCGCCGATATTGGAAGCCTTCGGCATAGATATTCCTGGTCGATGACCGGAGAGGGAGCGAAGGAGAGAAAGAGAGTGAAGGGAGATGGGAGAAGAGACTTAAGAGACTTGAGAGACTTAAGTGAAAAGTAAGAAGTAGGAAGTAAGCAGTATGCAGAATGCAGCTTGTACTGTATGAGATTGGCAACAAATTCGCCCTGAAGATAGGGGCAGCGTAAGAACAATCACAAAAGGCTAAAAAACAGTTAGGTACAAAAATATAAACCGATGAAAGAATTAAGATTAATGAAAGGGAATGAAGCCTTGGCTGAGGCGGCGATCCGGGCCGGAGCTGATGCTTACTTTGGCTATCCGATCACACCGCAGTCGGAGGTGATAGAATACCTCATGCGTGAGAATCCTGCCGACCGCACGGGTATGCAGGTTTTGCAGGCGGAGAGTGAGGTTGCTGCCATCAACATGGTTTATGGTGCTGCGGGATGCGGGAAGCGGGCAATCACCTCTTCCAGCAGTCCGGGTATCAGTTTGAAAATGGAAGGCATTTCCTATATTGCCGGGGCTGAGCTGCCCTGCGTGGTAGTGAACGTGGTTCGCGCCGGTCCGGGACTGGGGACTATCCAGCCGTCGCAGTCAGATTATTTCCAGGCGGTAAAGGGAGGAGGCCATGGCGATTACAAACTCATCGTACTGGCACCGGCCACCGTGCAGGAAAGTGTTGACTATGTCAAACTTGGTTTCGAGCTCGCGTTCAAATACCGCAATCCCGTGATGATTCTTTCTGATGGGATCATCGGCCAGATGATGGAAAAGGTAGAGCTGTTTGAACAGATGCCGCGCAGCACGGAGGAGTATGAATGGGCCACCGTCGGGAAAAAGCCCGGAAAAAATAGTGTGATCGTTACCTCGTTGCAGCTTCAGTCGGAAGAACAGGAAAAGGTAAACCTGCGTTTGCAAGCCAAGTATCGGGAAGTTGAAAAGAATGAAGTGCGTTATGAAACCTATGAATGTGATGACGCAGAGTATCTCTTTGCCGCTTTCGGCTCTTGTGCGCGAATCACCAGGAAAGCCATGGAAATGGCCCGTGAAAAAGGAATTAAGGTTGGCCTCATCAGGCCGCAAACGCTATATCCGTTCCCTGTTGATGAAATAAGCCGTTTGGCATCCCGGGTTAAGGGTATCCTTACTGTTGAAATGAATGCAGGCCAGATGGTGGAAGATGTACGTCTTGCCGTGAACGGACAAACAAGGGTTGAATTCTACGGCCGGTTTGGGGGTATGATCCCCAGCCCGGAAGAAATTTTGGAAGCTTTGGAACAAAAAATCATTGGAGGATAGTTATGTCTGAAAAAAATATCATCAGTCCTGAAAACCTGGTATATAAAAAAACCAGTGTAATGACCGACCGGGTGCTGCACTATTGCCCCGGATGCGGACATGGTACGGCCCACCGTATACTGGCCGAAGTCATCGATGAATTGGGCATCCAGGGTGAGACCATTGGTGTGGCACCCGTTGGCTGTTCGGTTTTGGCCTATTATTATTTTGATATTGATATGCAGGAAGCTGCACACGGCAGGGCACCGGCAGTGGCCACCGGGATCAAGCGCGTATTTCCCGACAAATATGTGTTTACCTATCAGGGCGATGGAGACCTTGCCGCCATTGGCACCGCCGAAACTATTCACGCCTGTAATCGTGGTGAAAATATCCTGATCGTCTTTATCAACAATGGCATTTATGGGATGACAGGCGGCCAGATGGCACCCACCACCCTGCCCGGCATGAAAAGCTCTACATCCCCCCGCGGAAGGGATGTGAAAACCATGGGTAACCCCTTGAAAATTACGGAGCTTATCGCGCAGCTGCCCGGCACCTATTTCGTTACCAGGCAGTCGGTGCATGCCCCGGCTAATGCCCGAAAAGCCAAAAGAGCCCTTAAAAAGGCCATGGAATACCAAAAGCTCGACAAAGGCACCTGCTTTGTGGAAATCGTATCCAACTGCCCGTCAGGATGGAAAATGACACCCGCACAATCCAATAAATGGATGGAAGAAAATATGTTCCCGTTTTACCCGCTCGGCGATATTAAAGTCCCGCCGGAATAGATGGAAACACAAACCTGCGGCATTGGATATTCATCAGGAACCAACGAAGAATGTGTAATGTATAACATCCGCGCCGAAAGCGGGTATCTAACATAAACAGGTTCGTCATTAATGCGGATAAAAGAACCGGACCGAAAAGCCGGTAAAAGAATAAAACAAAAACATATAATCATGACTGAGGAAATCATTATTGCAGGATTTGGCGGACAAGGAGTACTGTCAATGGGTCAGATCATCTGTTACAGCGGCGTGATGCAGGGCAAAGAAGTAAGCTGGATGCCTTCCTACGGCCCAGAGATGAGAGGTGGCACCGCCAATTGTACGGCCATCATCAGCGACGAGCAGATCAGCTCGCCCGTACTCACTAAATATGACACCGCCATCGTGCTTAACCAGCCTTCCATGGATAAGTTTGAAAACGCTGTGAAGCCCGGCGGCCTTTTGATTTATGAAGAAAACGGTATGACCCGTAAGCCAAGGAGAACCGATATCAATATTTGTTCCATAGCCGCCTACGACGAATCGGTGAAGATGAACAATACCAAGGTGTTTAACATGATCGTGATCGGCGGCTTCCTTCAGGTAAAACCCATCATTGAACTGGAAAACGTGATAAAAGGTCTTCAGAAGGTTTTGCCTGAGCGCTATCACCATTTGATCCCGCTCAATGAAGAGGCCATTCACAAAGGGATGGGAATCATCAAACAGGAACACAGCCTTAATTAGCAACAAACACAACCGGGCCGCACAAGACAATGTTCATGCAGGTATAGGATGGTGCTTCACCGCCAAACAACGCCCGGTATGTATTGTTGGCATCTCAATATGAACCATATCCCGCTCGAATTGATACACATTGAACCGGATGGTTTTCATGTGATGTTCCATGCGTCGGTGAATGGGCTCAAGGCCAATACACTGATTGATACAGGTGCGTCAAAAACCATACTGGATTTTTCCAGGGCTGCACATTATCTCGGCGATATGGAAATCAAGCCTTTCAGCAAGTTGTTTACCGGGGTAGGCTCCAATCAGATAAAAACCTATATCAGCAAAATTCATACAATGAGGATCGGGCAAAAAGAATTTTCAAACCTTGATGTCTTACTGATCGACCTGGCTGCGATCAACCAGACATATGCCATTTACGACCTTCCCCGGATAGATATGGTACTTGGTGGGGATCTGCTGGTACAGATGAAAGCATTGATCGATTATCCCGGCAAAAAGCTGATTGTGCATTAGTTCCTGGCGCTCCCGGGGGGCTGTCAGGCCTGAAAAAACCGTTTTTTGATGCTCACAATCCTTGATTTCGTCCGGTCAATGCATCATTCTGCAATAATTTCTGAGGTATTTTTTCAGGATGAGAAAAAATCAATTAACTTTGCGGTCGTTTTTTAAATGAACATATAAAGTGCAACATCATGCAAAATAAAGGTTTAATAAGATTTTTTGCCATAGCATTGGCGGTGGTATGTGTTTACCAGCTTTCCTTTACTTTCTTTGCGAGGAAGGTGGAACGCGATGCAAGGGATTTTGCCCTTAGCGAACGTTTTGTTGAGGAGGCAAGGGCTTTGGCTGCCGGTGACGAACTGAGGGAGCGGATATTGTTGGATTCCATAGCCCGTATTCAGGAGCGGTTCTATCTCGACTCCATGATGAGTCAAACCGTGATGAACCTGGGTATTCGCCAGTACACATTTCGTGAAACCAAGGAGCGGGAGTTGAACCTGGGTCTCGACCTGCGGGGTGGTATGAACGTAACCCTTGAAATATCGGTGCCGGCCATTGTCAGGGCACTGGCAGGAAATCCCAGCGACCAGATCTTTCAGAGTGCCATGGATCGCGCCATAGAGATGCAAAGAGGCAGCCGTGAAGATTTTATCACCCTGTTTGGCCGGGCTTTTGAAGAAGAAGACCCCAATGCCAGCCTGGCATTTTTCTTCAGCACCCCCGAAATGCGCGATCGCATCACCGTCACTTCCACCAATGAAGAAGTGTTGCGGATGTTGCGTCGCGAGGTGGATCAGGCAGTAGACCGGTCATTCCAGATACTTCGTACCCGTATAGACCGCTTTGGTGTGGCACAGCCCAATATTCAGCGTTTGGCCACCACCGGCAGGATACTCATTGAGCTGCCCGGCATCAAGGAGCCCGAGCGTGTACGCCGTCTGCTTCAGGGTACGGCACGTTTGGAGTTCTGGGAAACTTACGAGTTTGCAGAGATCTATGAATATTTCTGGGATGCCAACGAACGCCTGCGCGACATGCGCGCCGGCGAAATAGAAGTGGATGAACATGCCGACGAACTCTTTGAGGAAGAGGTGACAGATATTGATGCGTTGTTTGGAGATGAACTTACCGATGACTTCAGTGATCTCTCACCGGAAGACAGCCTGAGTATTATTGAAATGCTCGGTGATGATTTTGACGACATTGAAGAGTTTCAGGACTTTGCCAGGGAAAACCCCCTGTTTGCTTTTCTGACGCCCAACTTTGTTCAGGATCAGGTTGGCAATATGATGCCCGGTGGCGGTCCGGTGGTGGGCTATGCCACCGTGCAGGATACGGCACGCGTCAACAGCATGCTGAGGCAACCCCAGATCAGCAACCTTTTTCCCCGGAGCATGAGGTTATACTGGAATGTTAAACCTGCAAGGGGAACAGACAACGTCCATGAACTGGTGGCCATCCGTGAGACCACACGCGACGGTTCACCGGCACTGACTGGTGAAGTGATCACCAGTGCACGGCAAGACTTCGATCACCTGGGGCAGGTACAGATCGATATGGGTATGAACACCGAAGGTGCACGCATCTGGCGCAGGCTTACCGCCGACAATGTCGGTCGCTCCATCGCCATCGTGCTGGACGACCTGGTCTATTCCTTCCCAACCGTGTCACAGGAAATATCCGGCGGAAGGTCACAGATCAGCGGACAATTTTCCGTACAGGAAGCACAGGACCTTGCCAATATTCTCAGGGCCGGCTCATTGCCCGCACCCGCGCGTATCGTGGAAGAGGCGGTTGTTGGCCCATCACTGGGTCGTGAAGCCATTCAGGCAGGATTCACATCCTTCATCATCGCCTTTGTGGTGGTACTTATATACATGGGTTTCTATTACAGCCGCGCCGGACTGGTTGCCGACCTGGCACTCGTTACAAATATCTTCTTTATCCTCGGGGTGCTGGCGTCACTTGGTGCCGTACTCACCCTGCCCGGTATCGCCGGTATTGTTCTAACCCTGGGTATGGCGGTTGATGCCAACGTGATCATCTATGAACGTATCCAGGAAGAGCTCCGATCGGGCAAAGGATTGCGACTCGCCATCTCCGATGGTTATAAAAACGCCTATTCGGCCATCATTGACGGAAACATTACCACCCTGTTGACAGGTATCGTACTGTACATCTTCGGAACCGGTCCTGTTCAGGGCTTTGCTACCACTCTGATCATCGGTATCATCTGCTCCCTGTTTACCGCCATCTTCCTTTCAAGACTGATCTTTACCAGGTGGCTGGACAAAAACAAGACAATCTCCTTCCACACCAAATTCACGAAGGATGTACTTACCAAAGTCAACTTTGATTTTATCGGAGTAAGAAAGCGCTTTTATACCATTTCAGCCATTGTGATCCTGCTGGGTCTGGCTTCCTTCGCCGTTCGCGGATTGAGCTACGGTATCGACTTCTCAGGAGGAAGATCTTACGTGATCCGTTTCGACAATGATGTAAGCACTGTGGATTTGCGTGCAGCCTTGCTGGAAGAGCTGGGTGAACCGGCAGAAGTGATCACCTTTGGACCATCCAACCAGGTGCGTATCACCACCAGCTTCATGATCGATGATGATACAGATGAAGCGGATGCCAGGGCAGAAAGGAGAATCTTTGAAGCCGTTCAGGGATTTTTTGATGAACCCGTTACCTTTCAGGAGTTTATCTCCGATGATGAACAAAAGGTGATCGGGCGGTTGAGTTCTCAAAAGGTAGGGCCCGCTGTTGCCCGCGACATTAAGGTGGGCGCGGTGATAAGTGTGACCATCGCGCTGATTATCATTTTCAGCTATATCGCATCACGGTTCAGGCGGTGGCAGTTTGGGGTCGGTAGCTTAACAACAGTGTTTCACGATGCCATCATAGTGGTGTCGTTATACTCGCTGTTCTATAATATTGTGCCATGGACCATGGAGATTGACCAGGCATTTATCGCGGCTATCCTGACCATCATCGGTTATTCGGTGAACGATACGGTTGTCATTTTCGACAGGATCAGGGAGAACATGACCCTTTTCCCGAAACGCGAACTGAAGCGAAACATCAACACCGCACTCAATGCCACTTTGTCGCGTACCATCAACACATCAGGTACTACCATTGCAGTACTCCTCATTATTTTCCTCTTCGGGGGCGAGGTGATCCGCGGGTTTGCCTTTGCATTGATGATCGGTGTGGCCGTGGGTACCTATTCATCACTGTTTAACTCGGCGCCCATTGCCTATGATCTATTGATGATGAAAAACAGGAATAAGCTCAAAGCAAAATAATTTCATGCTTGTTCAGCTGATGCGGTTGCTTGCAACCGCATCAGTTGTTTTAGCAGGAACTGAAAAACGAATACTAAACAGAGTCTGTAAATAAAGCCAAGTGTCTGATCTGTAATGTTCGGTTCAAGGATTGCGCAGTTTTAAAAATCAATGAGTTTACGAATGTAAATGACTGTTTTCAAAACAAGCATAACACAGAAATCGGACATTATAGAAAGACACTAAATAATATAACTAAACCAAAGGAGGGATAAATCATGTTATTTTCATTAAAAAAACAGAATACGGGATGGCAGGTTGCTGTAGTTGTCTTGGCAGCTGCACTATTCACAGCTTGTGCCACCCCGGAGAGGGTTGAGATACCCACTTTTTGCGAAAATTATCGCACCCATGTGGAAACACTGGCCGCCGATGATATGGAGGGGCGTGCTCCCGCCACACCCGGTGGCGAAAGAGCTAAGCAATACATCAAAGGGGAGTTTCAGCGTATCGGACTGAAACCGGCCCTTGGTGACACGTATTTCCAGGCTGTACCATTGGTTGAAATCACAGGATACGACTTCTCGGATCTGGTGATCACCGACGGAGAGAATGAGATGGCGTACACCTATCGTGATGATATGGTGATCGGCACCTACCGCCTGCAGGATTATTCAGCCCTTGTAAACAGCGAGCTGGTATTCGTGGGTTATGGTGTGGTGGCGCCCGAGTATGGCTGGGACGACTATGAAGGAGTGGATGTGGAAGGCAAAACGGTGGTGGTCCTTGTTAATGATCCCGGTTTTGTGTTGCAGGACGAAGAATTATTCAATGGTCGTGCCATGACTTACTACGGTCGCTGGACCTACAAATTTGAAGAGGCTGCCAGACAGGGTGCCGCAGGTGCTCTGATCATTCATCAAACAGAGCCTGCCAGCTATGGATGGGATGTGGTCAGAAATTCCTGGTCCGGTACTCAGTATGGTATCGGCATTGATTCCGGGGCTCCCAGACTGGAAGCCGAAGGCTGGATACAGAAAGAAGTGGCCCGGGAGTTGTTCACGGCCATAGGCATGGACCTGGAAGAAGTCCTGGCCGGTGCCGTTGATCCTGACTTTCGTGCCTTCCCCATGGGCTTGTATGCCAATGCGGATTTCCGCAATGAGTTCAATTATTCCGAATGTCACAATGTGATTGGTTACATTGAAGGCAGTACACATCCCGGGGAAACAGTTGTGTATATGGCGCACTGGGATCACCTGGGGATGGTAGAAACAGAAGACGGTGTGGACATTTACAATGGTGCTGTGGATAATGCCACGGGTGTTGGTGCCATCTTGTCTATCGCCGAACGTTTTATGGCGTCGGATGAACGACCGGAGCGTTCCATCGTTTTTATGGCCGTTACGGCTGAGGAGAGCGGTCTGCTGGGCTCCAGGTTCTATGGCGAAAATCCGGTTTTCCCACTGGCCACTACTGTTGGAGGTATCAATATTGATGCCCTTAATGTTTATGGTCCCACCTGGGATGTGGCGGTGGTTGGTTACGGAAACTCCGAAATGGAAGATTATCTGCGCCGTCATGTTAAAGCACAGGGACGTTACATGGTACCGGAGCCCACGCCGGAAGCCGGATACTTCTATCGTTCCGACCACATCAGCCTGGCACGCCAGGGCATTCCCATGATCTATGCACAGGGCGGCAACGACTACATCGGAAAAGATGAAGCCTATGCCGAAAAGGTGGCAAAAGACCTTGCCGGCCGTTATCATGCCCCCACCGATGTGATTACCGACAAATGGGTGTGGGACGGCATGCACCAGGATATGTGGCTTTTCTATAATATGGGCAAGGAGCTTGCCAACACCCGCCACTTTCCAAACTGGTTCGAAGGAAATGAATTTCGTCAACTGCGTGATGAAACAGCTGATCAGCGCCAGGAATAGATATTGTTTCAGGCATTGTGCTTAAAAGCACAAACAAGACATATTGAAGAGATGCACCACCAAGGGTGCATCTCTTTTTTTTGCTATTTCAACCAATCAGGCTTTCTTTTCTTTGTTCTGCTTTTCAGTATTCGAATAAGTCGGTAACAATTAGCTGATGATTTGTTTGTATGTGGGTTAAAAACAAAGCAGTTTCCCTTTCCGGGATGATAATTATCCCGTCATTATTATTGGAACACAGATAAAACAGATGCAACAGGTCAATACGGATTTTCTTATATTCCTTTGACAAAAATTTATTACATGATCTGTGATTATCCTTTGCATCCGTGTCATCCGTGTTCCAATCATGATGTTAAAACTTTTTGCAACCCAGGATCATTGAGCACACCGCTCCGGTTCAGAAAAAACCCAAATTGGGTTCAACATCAACAATGTACAGACTATAAGAATGCAGTAGTGATGTCTTTTTCCTATGCTACGCCTGTCAAAAAACACCATCAAAAAATCATTTGTCACGGTTTTTACAAAAAGTTATTTAGTCTGATTATAAATTACTGATTTTCTGTGAAATAATTAAAGAAAAAATTATTTAATTGCACAAGTCTTGTTAATTTTGGGGCGTTCAAAAAAACTGATAATCAATCTCAATAACCACTTAATCAGAAAGGGATCAATATGACAAGAATTAAGGAACTTGTAAAGGAGCAGGCCGAGAAGCATGGCCGCGAGCGTACCAGTTTGATGCCTATCCTTCAGGCAGTTGTTCGCAGCGAGCACTATCTTTCGGAGGAGGCTATGATAGCTATTGCTGAGGAGCTTGACCTGAGTACTGCAGATGTGTTTGGCACGGCCTCTTTTTATACATTTTTGGATACTGTTCATCGTGGGAAGTATATTATCCGTGTATGTAAGACCATCACATGCCACATGAAGGGTAAGGATGAGATCATCAGAACGATCTCTGATATTTTGAAGATCAAGTTGGGAGAGACAACTACTGACAGCCGTTTCAGCCTCCTTCAGGCAAACTGTCTCGGATGGTGTCACAAGGGTCCTGTGATGCTTATCAACGACGAGGTATATCCTGAAATTACGCCGGAGAAGACTTCGGAGATCATCAATGAGTATCTGAAAAAAAAGTAATGCGTTCGCGCATTTAGCAGTTGTCAAACCAAACATGCAAAAAACTGAATTATGGAAAAAAAGATAAAAAAAGTAGACCTGATATTTGGGAAGGTTGACCACCTGGATATTTTGAATAATTCTTTTCAGCGGACGCGTGACGAGATCATCCTGGATGTGATCGATTCGGGCTTGCGCGGAAGGGGTGGTGCGGGCTTCCCTACCGGGTTAAAGTGGAAGTTTGCGAAAAATGAAGAAGCAGATCAGAAGTATGTGATTTGCAATGCCGATGAAGGCGAACCTGGCACATTCAAAGACCGTGAGATCCTGACCCAGGTGCCTGAGAAGGTGCTGGCGGGGATGGCCCTTTGCGGCTATTGCATTGGTGCCAGTGAAGGCTATATTTACCTGCGGGCCGAGTACAACTTTTTATTGCCCTCTTTGTATAAGGCCATCGATCAGTTCCATGAGCATCTCAAGGCAATGAAGTTCGACTTCACCATCCGCATTTGCTCAGGCAGTGGTGCCTATGTGTGCGGAGAAGAAACTGCCCTGATGGAGTCCATGGAAGGCAAGCGCGGTGAGCCTCGCAACAAGCCTCCTTTCCCCACATCGGAAGGTTACCTGGGAAAACCCACATCGGTAAATAACGTGGAAACTTTGGTGTTTGCCCTGATGATCGCCCAGGAGGGTCCTGCCAAGTTCAAGGAAATGGGTACTTTCGACAGCCGCGGCTCAAAGGTATTCTCTGTCTCTGGTGATACGCCCACTCCCGGCATTTATGAGCTGGAGCTTGGAATGACACTGGAGCAGTTTGTAGAAGAGTTTGGCGATGGCGACACCAAGGCCGTTCAGGTTGGTGGTGCCTCCGGGTTTTGTGTATCCAGAAAAGACTTCAGAAGCACCCTGATCGGCTTTGAAGGAATCCCCACCGGCGGCTCCATGATGCTTTTCAACAGCAGCCGGTCCATGTATAACATCCTGAATGATTACCTGGAGTTTATGGAAGAAGAATCGTGCGGGCAGTGCACACCCTGCCGCGTGGGCTGCCAGCAACTCCTGAAAGGAATTGAAGCAGTGAAAAGGGGAGTCAAACCCCCATCTTATCTGGAAGACCTGCAAAAACTGTCTGACACCATGCGCATCGCATCCAAATGCGGTCTGGGGCAGTCGGTTCCGAATCCTTTCAATTCAATCATTAATAACTTCCGGGAAGAGATCATCTACTAATGCCCCGGCCATTTAATCATTAAAACAGGAGATACGACCATGAGTAAATATAAAGTAAATCTGAAAATCAACAATATACCGATTTCAGTTGATGAGGGGACCACCATTCTGGATGCCGCCCGCGAGCTGAACTTCAAGATCCCCACCCTTTGTCATCACGACGACCTGTGTGTTGCCGGAAACTGCCGTGTATGTGTTGTGGAGCAAAAGGGCGCCCGCCTGTTGCCTGCTTCGTGCGCAACCCCTGTCAGCGAAGGGATGGAGATACAAACCAACAGTCTGAAAGTTCGCCAGGCACGCAAGCATATTGTGGAGCTGCTTCTTTCCGAACACAATGCGGATTGCACCAAATGCTTCAAAAACGGTTACTGCGAGCTGCAGGACATGTCCAACGATTACCGCATCGGCGACCATATTTTCCTGGACCTGGTGATGGACAAAGATAAGGAGCTCGACATTTCGAGCCCTTCCATTGAAAAGGACGACAGCAAATGTATCCGTTGTCAGCGTTGTGTGCGTACTTGTGCCAACATGCAATATGTGAGCGCGCTGGCGGTTACACACAAGGGCAACAATATGCGCATCAGCACTTTCCTGGATAAGCCCATGAATGATGTGGTATGTACAAACTGCGGACAGTGTATCAACCGTTGCCCCACAGCGGCGCTTACCGAACGCAACTATATCGATGAAGTGTTTGACGCCATTTACGATCCCAACAAATTTGTGGTTGTGCAAACCGCTCCTGCAACCAGGGTAGCCATTGGCGAAGAGTTTGGTATGGAGCCCGGAACAAGGGCTACCGGTAAGATGGTTGCTGCCTTGCGCCGGCTTGGCTTTGACAAGGTGCTTGATACCGATTTCACGGCCGACCTTACCATTATGGAAGAAGGTACGGAGTTGCTGACCCGCCTCAAAGAAGCACTCGTGGATGGCAAGGAGGTTGCACTACCCATGCTCACCAGCTGTTCGCCGGGGTGGATCAAGTTCCAGGAGCATCTCTATCCGGACCTGCTGGATAATTTATCCACATGTAAATCGCCGCAGCAAATGTTTGGCCCGCTGGCAAAAACCTATTACGCCGAAAAGGTGAATAAGAACCCCGCTGATATGGTGGTGGTATCGATCATGCCATGTACGGCCAAAAAGTTTGAAGCCGAGCGTCCGGAAATGCGCGGAAGTGGCTACAAGGACGTGGACTATGTGCTGACAACCCGCGAGCTGGGTCGCATGATCCGCCAGGCAGGTATCGATTTCGATAAGCTGGAAGACGAAAAGTATGACAGCATCCTTGGTGAGTCAACCGGTGCAGCCGTTATATTCGGTGCAACCGGTGGTGTGATGGAAGCTGCTCTGCGTACTGCCTATGAACTCGTTACCGGCAGAGAAGTGCCTTTCACAAATCTGAATATCAAACCCATCAGGGGAATGGAAGGCGTGAAAGAGGCATCCGTGAAGATCAAGGATGTGAAGCCCGAATGGAGCTTCCTGGAAGGTGTGGAGCTAAACGTGGCCATTGCACACGGTTTGGTTAACGCCAAAATCCTGATGGATAAGATACGTGCAGGCGAGGCAAATCACCATTTCATTGAAATCATGGCGTGCCCGAGCGGTTGTATCGGCGGAGGCGGTCAGCCAATGCCCACAAACATGGAAATCCGGAAGAAAAGAGCCGCCGGTATCTATGAAGAAGATGAAGCCATGGTGATCCGCAAGTCGCATGAAAACCCGGAGGTGGCAGAGATCTACAAGTCGTTCCTCCACGAACCGCTGGGACACAGATCCCACGATTTGCTGCACACCCATTATACACCGCGTAAGCGTCATTAATATGCCGTCCGGTATGTAAACCAACCGGTATATAACATAGCATAAAGGTTGATCTGGTAATGCAAACGGCTACTTAGCTATGTGCCCCGGATCAACCTTTTTTTAACAAGAAAACAATGAAGGCAAAAACAAGCAATGGTGCCCATTCGCATGTTCCAATACCAACCCTGAGACGTTTACCCGGTTATCTTAGCTATTTTAAGGCGTTAAAAATTGATGGTGTTGAACATGTTTCCAGTAGCCAGATCGCTGCCATCTTCAAGATGGACTCCACCCTGGTGACCAAGGATCTGGCCTATACAGGGATTAAAGGACGTACCAAAGTGGGATATGACGTGGATAAACTGATCAATACCGTCATCAATTTTCTGGATTTTAACACCCGGGAAAATGCTTTTCTTTTTGGCGTAGGTAACCTGGGGCGCGCCCTGCTCAACTACGACGGTCTTAAACAATACGGCCTTGAGATCGTTGCCGGTTTTGACGTGAATCCAGAGGTTATCAATACGGAAATAAAAGGTGTAAAGGTTTATCCGCTGAACGACTTCCGGGATCTGTCACTGAAAATCCATGCCCGTGTTGCCATCATCACCACTTCTGATGATAGCGCACAACAGGTGGTTGATCTTGCCGTGGCATGGGGGATACGGGCTATATGGAATTTTACCCCCCAATCTTTGAAAGCCCCCGAAAACATCATTGTTGAAAATACATCCGTTTATGCAGATCTGGCAGTCATCCTGAACAAATTAAATCATTAAGATGTGAAAAAATTAACAACGATACTTGTTTAGAAAATTACAATTGTTTATCTTTGCACCATAATTGTTTATGGGTAGTTAGGGGAGTATTCACCTCCCGGAAATACCCGAATCGGCAGAGCATGATCATTTAAAAAAGCCAAGGGGAAATGCGTGTCAGTGAAATTGTTCAGATACTGGATGCCCGCATCATTTGCGGGGAGCATCGCACCGATTATACCATTGATGTGGCATTTGCCTCCGATCTGATGAGCGATGTACTGACCCTGAAAAACGACCATGTGCTGCTGATCACGGGACTGGCCAACATGCAAACCATACGGACCGCTGAAATGTCAGACATCAACTGTATCGTGTTCGCGAGGAACAAAAAAGCCGGCAAGGAGATGATTGCCCTCGCGGAAGAAAATGATATCATCCTGATCGAGTGTCGTTATTCCATGTTTAAAACCTGCGGCTTGCTGTATCAGGCAGGAGTACAGCCAATTTATTGATGCGATGGAACACCATGAGTTCAACATAGAGGGGGGGGATTTTTCCAGGGCCGGTTACGCATCCAGCCAGGTAAAAAAGATACTGAAGCAGATGGGTGTGGATGTAGGAATCATCAAAAGAACTGTGGTTGCAGCTTATGAAGGAGAGGTGAATGTGGTGGCACATGCTTACAGCGGCGCGATGTATGTAGATATCAACAGGGATGAGGTGCAGATAGAGCTGCGTGACGAAGGTCCGGGCATCGAAGATATTGAGCAAGCCATGCAGGAAGGCTACTCGACAGCCAGCAGCGCGGTTAGAGAGATGGGATTCGGCGCGGGCATGGGGCTGTCCAACATGAAAAAGAATGCAGACGAACTGCATATCGAAAGTGAGCCGGGGAAAGGTACAAAGGTGGTGATCCGGATGTTGCTGAATACAACAACGGGTGATTGAGATTTCCGGTCGGTTGCAATTAACAAAAGTCTTGAATAATCAACAAAGAGAGATCAAACTCGAAATTATAAGTATGATGACGGTAGCAGATATTGTAAAAGCGTTGGACCTAAAAGTGTTAAGTGGTGCAGGAGGCTTGAATCGCGAGGTAAGCGGAGGCTATGTTTCCGACCTGCTCAGCGATGTGATGGGTAAAGCGGATGCCGGGCAGGTTTGGGTTACCTTGCAAACCCACAAGAATGTGATGGCCATTGCCTCGCTGAAAGACCTGGCCGCCGTGATCCTGGTTTCCGGGTATCAGCCGGCAGAAAATACAGCACAACAGAGTGAAGAAGAGAATATCCCCATCCTGGGCACCGACATGAGTGCTTTTGAAGTGACCGGGGAATTGTATACACTGATCAGGAAATAAATGAACAGATACCGGGCTGATTTACATGTACATACTGTACTGTCGCCATGCGGTGACCTGGAAATGAGTCCGTCGAATATAGTTAAACGAGCAGCCCTGAAAGGGATTGACATCCTGGGAGTGACAGACCACAATAGTACCAAGCACGGCGCGCTCATCAGGAAACTGGCAGAAAAGGAAGGGATCTTCGTGCTGTGTGGTGCCGAGGTCACAACCCGCGAAGAGATACACTGCCTGGCGTTCTTTGAAAATGATGACACCCTGGAGAAATTCCAGCAATACCTGGACACCTACCTTGCTGATGTGTGGAACAACCCGTCAAGGTTTGGTTACCAGGTGGTGGTAGATGAAAACGACATGATCGTGGAAGAGGTTAACCGCTTGCTGATTGCTGCCATCGACCAGTCCATTGATGAGGTGGAAGAAGAAGTGCATGCCCTTGGCGGCCTGTTCATTCCGGCACACATCGACCGTCCGAGTCACAGCCTGATCAGCCAGCTGGGCTTCATGCCCCCGGGTTTGAAGGTTGATGCCCTGGAGGTAACCGGGCGAACAACACCGGAAGACATGGTTTCACAATTCCCGGAGCTTGCCCCTTATTCCTTCATTGGAAGCTCTGACGCGCACTTCCCGGAGCAGCTGGGTACGCGAATGACGGTATTTGAAATGGAAACTCGCAGTTTTGCGGAGATCAAAAAGGCCTTGCACAGGGAAGACGGCCGGCGGGTAAGCGTATTGACTGACCGTTCACGGGCCTGAAGTCCTTTGGTAAAAGAAATGAAAGAGTTGTCGCTGCACATACTGGATATTGTTCAGAACGCCATTTCGGCCGAAGCCGGCGGGGTGGTGGTCCGGATTGAAGAAGACACGGTGGCGAACACTTTCGCGATCAGTATCGCGGATAATGGCAGGGGGATGAGCCGGGAGGTGTTGGAGCGGGTCACCGATCCTTATTATACCTCTCGTCAAACGCGCAAGGTAGGGATGGGCATTCCGTTGCTGAAGCACAGCGCGGAGCAGGCCGGCGGAGGGCTGACTATCCAATCTGCACCGGGAGAGGGCACAGCGGTGGAGGCCACGTTTGTACATGACCACATCGACAGGCCCGACCTGGGAGATATTGCCGGGGTAATGGTGCTGCTCATTGGCGGAAACCCCGAGATCCGGTTTCGCTACGAGCACGAAAAAGACGGCCGTGAATATGTGCTGGATACCGAAGAAGTAAAAGAGGTGCTGGAGGACATGCCCATCAGCGATCCGGCAGTGATGAAATACATCAGGGAGATGATCCGGGAAAATCTGGCAGACAATGACATCATCTAAAAATAAATACATCAATAGTTAATCAAAACGAAAGGGAGAACCAACCTATGACAAAAATCAAATCTTTGGCAGATCTTAAAAAGATGAAACAAGATCTTCAGTCGAAGATCGCCCTGAGAGAAAAGAGCGACAAGCCTGAGGGCCGCGTTCTTATAAAAGTAGCCATGGCCACCTGTGGCATTGCCTCCGGCTCGAAGGAGGTGATGGAGTTTATGGTTGATGAGCTGGATAAGCGCAACATCGACGCCATTGTTACACAAACCGGTTGCATGGGATATTGTTACGCGGAGCCAACCATCGAGGTTACACTGCCGGGCAATGAACCTGTAGTATATGGTTATGTAGATCTTAAAAAAGCGGATGAGATCATTGAAAAATATATAAGGAACCAGGAGTTGGTTGAAGGGATCATCCCTGTGAATTATCAAACCATTGAAAAAGACAAGGAGGAATAACAACATGGCAAAGTTCAAAATGCATATGCTGGTTTGCGGTGGCACCGGTTGCCGGGCCTCTGCCGGCGACGTGCTGTATGAAAACCTGAAAAAGGAAGTAAAAGAGCAAGGTCTGCAGGATGAAGTGCAGGTTGTGACCACCGGTTGCTTCGGCTTTTGCGAAAAGGGTCCAATCGTGAAGGTGATTCCTGACAATACATTTTATGTGTCGGTAGCGCCTGATGATGTGCAGGAGATCGTTGCGGAGCATGCCATTAAGGGTCGCCGGGTGGAACGCCTGCTTTATGTTGACCCTGTGAGCAAGGAGCAGATTGCCGACTCCAGGGGGATGGGGTTTTACAAGAAGCAGATCAGGATTGCTTTGCGCAACTGTGGTTTGATAGACCCCGAAAACATTGATGAATATCTGGCTTCTGACGGTTACGAAGCCATGGGCAAGGTACTCCTGGAGATGCAGCCGGAGGAGGCGATACAGGAGATGATCGACTCCGGCCTTCGCGGTCGCGGCGGTGGCGGTTTCCCCACCGGTGTGAAGTGGCAGATTGCCAGCAAGGTGCCCGGCGACCAGAAATATGTGGTGTGTAACGCCGATGAGGGAGACCCCGGTGCTTTCATGGATCGCTCCATTCTGGAGGGAGACCCCCATACCGTGCTGGAGGCTATGGTGATCAACGGTTTTTGTATCGGTGCCACCAAAGGGCTGATCTACATCCGTGCGGAGTACCCGCTGGCCATCAACAGGCTCAAGATCGCCATTGAGCAGGCCCGCGAATATGGCCTGCTGGGTAAAGATATTTTGGGAAGCGGTTTTGATTTTGATGTGGAGATCCGCTACGGCGCCGGCGCATTCGTGTGCGGCGAGGAAACGGCCCTCATCCATTCTATGGAAGGGGAGAGGGGAGAGCCCACATTCAAACCGCCGTTCCCCGCCCAAAGCGGATACCTGGGCAAGCCTACCAACGTGAACAACGTGGAAACCTTTGCCAACGTGCCCGTGATCTATAACAAAGGCGCGAAATGGTTTGCAAGCATCGGCACTGAGAAGTCGAAAGGCACCAAAGTGTTTGCCCTGGCGGGAAAGATCAACAACGTAGGCCTCATAGAGGTTCCCATGGGCATCACGCTGCGTGAGGTGATCTTCGAGATCGGCGGTGGCATTAAAGACGGTAAAAAATTCCGTGCCGTACAGACCGGCGGACCTTCTGGAGGCTGCCTCACGGAAAAGCACCTGGATACCCCCATCGACTTTGACAATTTGCTGGAAGTCGGTTCAATGATGGGTTCCGGCGGTATGATCGTGATGGACGAAGACGATTGCATGGTGTCGGTGGCCAAGTTTTACCTCGACTTTACCGTAGAAGAATCGTGCGGCAAGTGCTCACCCTGCCGCGTGGGCAATAAGCGTTTGTATGAACTGCTGGATAAGATCACCAAGGGTCAGGCCACCAAAGATGACCTGGACAACCTGCGTAACCTGAGCATGGTGATCCGCGACACGTCGCTCTGCGGCCTCGGACAAACATCACCCAACCCTGTGTTGTCAACTATGGACAACTTTATGGATGAGTATATCTCACATGTGGAAGAGCAGCGCTGCCCGGCCGGATCCTGTAAAGACCTTATCCGTTATGAGATCATCCCCGAAAACTGTGTGGGTTGCACAGCATGTGCACGCAACTGCCCGGTGAATTGTATCGCCGGTGAGCGCAAACAGCTTCATACCATTGATCAGTCATTGTGTATCAAATGCGGTGCATGCCTGGAGAAATGTAAGTTTAACGCAGTAGCAATCATCTAATCATCATAAGAATTCAGAACAATGGAAATGATTAAATTAACCATAGATAACAGAACAGTCGAGGTGCCACAGGGGACGACCATTTATCATGCTGCGAAAAAGCTGGATATTGGTATTCCCACGCTGTGTTACATGAACCTCGGTGATTTAAAAATAGAGCACAAGCCCGGCGGTTGCCGTGTATGTGTGGTGGAAGTGGAAGGGCGCCGCAACCTGGCTCCTGCCTGCGCCACAGAATGCTTCGATGGCATGGAAGTGAAGACCCACAGCATACGGGTTCTGAACGCACGGAAAACAGTGTTGGAGCTGATCCTGTCGGATCATCCGTTTGACTGCCTGATTTGCGCCAAAAGCGGTAACTGTGATCTGCAGGACATGGCCATCAAGATGGGCGTGCGCAGCATTCCTTACCAGGGCGAAAAATCGACCTACAAGCCTGACTTTTCACCGGCCATTATACGTGACATGGACAAGTGTATCATGTGTCGCCGTTGTGAGACCATGTGCAACGACTTCCAGACGGTTGGTGTGCTGTCGGGGGTGAACAGGGGTTTTGAAGCGGTGGTGGCGCCTGCTTTCGAACGCGACCTCGACCACAGTGAGTGTACCTATTGCGGACAATGTGTGGCTGTTTGCCCCACGGCCGCCCTCACGGAGGTAGACCATACCACGCAACTGATCCGTGACCTGGCTGATCCTACCAAAAAAGTGGTGGTGCAGACGGCGCCGGCGGTGCGTGCCGCACTTGGTGAAGCCTTTGGCATGGAGCCCGGCACACTGGTGACCGGCAAAATGGTGGCTGCTTTGCGCAGGCTCGGCTTTGATTACGTATTTGATACCGATTTTGCCGCCGACCTCACCATCATGGAAGAAGGAACCGAACTGCTCGACCGCCTTACCCGCTTCCTGGGCGGCGATAAAGAGGTGAAGCTGCCCATGCTCACATCCTGTTGCCCGGGATGGGTGAACTTCTTTGAATACCACTTCCCCGATATGCGCGATATCCCCTCCACGGCAAGATCACCGCAGCAAATGTTCGGCGCCATCGCCAAAACCTATTTTGCCGACAAGATCGAAACCAAAAGAGAAGAAATGATCGTGGTTTCAGTGATGCCCTGCGTGGCCAAAAAGTATGAATGTACAAGGGAAGAGTTCAAGGTGAATGGCAATCCCGATGTGGACTATTCCATCTCCACCAGGGAGCTGGCCATGCTCATCAAGCGCAGCAATATCGACTTCAACACCTTGCCCGAGGAAGACTTTGACAAGCCTTTGGGAGAGTCGACCGGTGCGGCTGTGATTTTTGGTACCACCGGCGGTGTGATAGAAGCGGCTGTGCGCACAGCCTACGAGATACACACGGGTAAAACTTTGGAAAAGATTGACTTTGAGCAGCTGCGTGGTATTGAAGGCATCCGCTCTGCCAGTGTGGATTTCGATGGTGTGGAAATCAATATCGGTATCGCCCACGGTTTGGGAAATGCAAGGAAGCTGCTGGATGACATCAAGGCAGGCCGGAGCGACTATCATGCCATCGAGATCATGGCTTGTCCGGGTGGCTGCGTTGGTGGCGGCGGACAGCCCCTGCACCACGGAAATCCGGAGATCATCAAAGCCCGTCAGAAGGCCATCTACCGGGAAGACAAGAACAAGCCCATCAGGAAATCCCACGAAAACCCATACATTATCAAACTGTATGAAGAGTTTTTGGGTAAGCCCATGAGCGAGAAGGCACATCAGCTGTTACATACCCATTATTTCGACAAAAAGCAGAAAGATGTGCTGCTTGACTAATGTCAGAAGCATGAAATTCAGAGGTGTAATCAAAAAAACAGTAAGATAATGACATCCATTAAGTTAAAATTAAAAGATAGCGAAGTGCAGCAATTGAAAGATGTTGCCAAATCGTTTAATAATAAGCCAGGGGAGCTGATCAACGTATTGCATAAGGCGCAGGAGATATTCGGCTATTTGCCTGCCGAGGTGCAGGAGGTGGTGGCTGAGGAGCTGAACGTGTCGGTTGCCAAAGTGTATGGTGTGGTCACGTTTTATTCCTTTTTCACCATGCTTCCCCGCGGGCGTTATCCCATTTCCATCTGCACCGGTACGGCCTGTTATGTGCGTGGTGCCGACAAGGTGCTGGATGAGTTCAAGCGCTTGCTGAAGGTTCCTGTTGGTGAGACCACCGGGGACGGCAAGTTTTCCATCACCTGTTTGAGGTGCGTGGGTGCTTGCGGATTGGCGCCGGTGGTGATGGTTGGCGACAAGACCTACGGTCGTGTCACCACTGATGGGGTGAAGGATATCCTGAAGGAATACGAGGACGTGGAATAGCGATGAACGATTTATCGATGAACGATTTTCGATGAACGATTAATGATAACCGGTTACCTGTCTTGTCAGGTGATTAGAGGAGGCGCAGGGTTTTTGCGCCTCCTTTGTTTTAGGCGTTATGCGCTGGTATTATTATTTATCCAGATGGACATAGATATAGATGTGCAGATGTGGAAACGTGGAAAGGTCACATACCCCAGCCAGAAATATCCACAGATAGACACAGATTGTTTCACAAATGGACACAAATAGATGTGGAAATTATCTACGTGTGAAAACTATCCGCGCTTTTGCTCTCTCGTTCTTTCGCGTTCTTCTCTCTTTAAAAACCCAACCAAATCCCTAAAAAAATCCATAACTTCTATTTGTTTTTCTTTCCGTGGCGACAAGCAGTTAACGTTTTTTTAACGTTTTGGTAATTTGTTTTATTTATATGTTTAAATAATTACATATATTTGTATAAATCTTAGTGTATGTTTATTCATAATGAAGGGATTTTTATCTGAATCCCTGGTTTAAACAGCTGGATTACTTTCTTCTATTTAGAAAGGCTTAATATATTGATTTTCAAAAATTAACTTGGATGTTTACCAGAAGGTATCAAAACGAAAATGCCTCTAGAAAGTGAGTTTTTATCATGATCTTACAAACCAATAATGCTGAAAAAAACAAATTACTGGGGCATCAAAAGGTAGTCCTTCTAATCGCTTTTTCCAACAAAATGGAGGAAAAACCGAGTCCAATGAAATTGAGGCACCATCCATTTCCTTGCCCGAAGGAGATGGTGCCATAAAATGAATTGATAAGATATTCTTTGTAAATGCGGTTAATGGGACCGCCGGTTTTTAGGTTCTGCCGTCATTTTCTTGGACTATGGTGTGACCTCTATTGCATGGTCTGGTGCAAAAGCTTAAGTGCGATCGAATTATTTAACCAAAACACATACATCATGAAATTGATAATCAAACTCCTTGATCCGGCCCAGGGTGGCCCGGTACTGAACATTTTGGCCAAATACCTGATGCACAATCAGGGCATTCAGGAAGCCGTGCTGTCCCATGGCCTGCATTTCGAAAGCTTGCATCCGAAGGAGGTGCAATCTTTCCGGCAGCGTTTGCAGCAACGTGGTTACACTTATTATGAAGCCCGGGAAACAGGTGTAACTTTGAAAGCCGGGCCGAAGGGCGCGCAGGCCTTGTTGAAAGCCTTACACGTTATGTTGCATCCGGGCTTTAACCCCGCAAAAGGAAACAACAATCCCCAGCTGGCCTGGTCGGGGAATCTGATGCTACAGAAGCTTCCCGAGCCGGATGTCTATGATTTGAAGAAGGCCCTGGCCAGCACCGGAGCGCAGGTCACGGTGGTTGATACTCGTACTTTCCGCCTGTACGGCTGGGTAATATCGCAAGTGGACAACGCTCTTCTGGAGGGTGTGCGGGTAGAAGTGCAGTTTTGGGCCAAGGGACAGCAATGGTCACAACGTACTGCGGTCACGGATGGTCAGGGAAAGTTTTTTATTGACTGGGAAGCGTCCTGGTTCCAGGGCTTATCGAAAAACTACCCCGTGGAGCTGGTTTTTAAGCTTTCCAGGGACGGACAAAGTCTGAAAGTCTCTTCCAGCATCAGCGAACTGGAATGGCAAGACCAAAAGGTTGAATTAGTCGTGCAGGAAGCAGCGCAGGAAGACCCTCCAATTCCAGTACCATCATTCAGTTTGAGCGGCAATATCTATCAAGCCGACGGCCGGCCTTTGGCAGGTGTAATGGTGCGTGCCTTCGACCGCGATATGCGCAGCGAGGAATTCCTGGGCGAGCAGGTGGCTGACGAGGACGGTTTTTATATGATTCTCTACTACGCCAGCCAGTTCCGGCGAGCGGAAAAGGGAAGCGCGGATCTGTTCATCCGTGTTAATGACGCCAATGGCCGGGAACTGGCGATTTCCGACATCTTTTTCAACGCCCCACCAAATGCCGTTATTGACCTTACTGTGCCGGCCTCCGCATACCATATCCCTTCTGAGTGGGAGCACCTTCATGCTGAGATTGCCCCTCTGCGGGAGTCAGTAGCTGTTCATGAACTCACCGATGACGATCTGGACTTTTTAAGCAAAGAAGCAGACATCCCGCTGGATCAGCTCAGCTTCCTGCGGCAGGATGCCCTGTGGGCCTCGGTGCATGGCGTTGACCAAGCGGTGTTCTATGGCCTGCTGAGGCAAGGGATGCCTATGGTTCTCCGTGCCTTACTGGCCGAACGGCCCGGGCGTATGCGCCAGGCCCTGGAGGCAGCACTGGATAACAATCAAATACCCGGAACGTTAAGAGAGCAATTGGAAAAGGTGCTATCTCAATTGAGTGATCTGGCGGTTCAATTGGCATTAGAGGACGAGAATGCCGAAGGAACACCACTGGGTGCAATATTAGCCACCTCCGGTCTGACCACTGCGGTTCAGGAAGACTTCGTGCGATTCACACTGGATTATGAAGGAGAAACCCCGCTCTGGGAAGTCCTTGCCGAACAGGCGGGTTGGGACCAGACTACTTTGGGCGACCTGCGCTTCACCCTGGAGAGCAGTGCCTTGTTGGGTCATCACCTGCCGGCTTTACAGATGGTGCAGTCGCTCAGGCAAAACCAGAACTGGAATACAGCCCGCGACTTAGCCAGCTTTGACCGTGAGCAGTGGCAAGCTGTCCTGGGAAATATCTCCACCGATGATTGGCCGGTCGGGTTAGAAAGCCTTGAGGATTGGGCGGATGCCATCGCTACCCGCGTCGAACAAGTCTATCCCACAGCTGTGGTAGCCAGCCGAATGGCCGCGGGCACCGATTTGAGTTCGCCCGACCTTAACTACTTCTTTGCTGCCAATCCCGATTTCAGCCTGCTGCACACCCCGGTTGAAAGTTTCCTGTCAAATGGTGCCCAGATAGGGCAAGTGACAGATATTGAAGGATTGACAGGACATCTGAAGACTTTGCAGCGTTTGGCCCGCATAACGCCCGACAGGATGCGTTACGAACTTATGGAAGGCCTTTGGCAACAAGGCTATACCTCCGCTGTCTCTGTCGCCAATGCTGACCGCGACGCGTTCATTGGCCAAATG
This sequence comes from Bacteroidia bacterium, assembly GCA_007695305.1. Taxonomy (GTDB): domain Bacteria; phylum Bacteroidota; class Bacteroidia; order Bacteroidales; family UBA7960; genus PUPG01. The sequence continues at coordinate 3,290 of REEA01000077.1, read as the reverse complement.
ACGCCTATCTCCGGTGAAACGGCTGCTGCAGAGATGTACGAAGTGGCGCAATTGCGCAGCGATATTGCACAGATGACTCTGCTAAACGCCGGCGATCTCATCCGGCCCAATCCCAGAACCATTCCCGGCTTTGGGCCCATTCAAATACCCTTCTCAAACCCCAATGACCCCAACCCGGTTCAGCCTGGCAGCGAGTTGCCTGATTGGGTGCAGCTGTTTGGCTCCCTGGGCACCTGCGATTGTCAGCATTGCCGTTCAGTTTACAGCCCGGCATCCTATCTGGTGGATCTGTTGCAGTTTTTGCGCCAGGCGCCCCGCACGGTAGGTGACCGCAACCTGCTGACAGACGGTCTGCGCCTCCGCCGCCCCGATATCGAACACCTTTTGCTGAACTGCGAAAATGCCAATACACCCTTGCCCTACATTGATCTGGTAAATGAGGTTTTAGAAAGGGCCGTTGCAGGTCTGGAGGGCGAGCCTTATCCGCAAACGGAGGATGAGGCCGAACGTTTAAGAGCCATGCCGGCCCATGAGCTGCCGGAAGCTTATGAAATTCTGGAAGAAGCTTCATTTCCATGGCTGCTGCCTTTCGATCTGCATCATGAGCGTACACGGCTGTGGGCCGGACAACTGCAACTGGATATGGGCGACCTCTACCGTAGGTTTGGACGCACACAAGCGGAAGCGGCCCGTGTTGAATTGTGGTTGGCGCCCAGGCAGTGGGAACTGATCAGCACCCAGGAGACGGAAGCAGAGAACCTTTTGACTGCGTGGGGAATCGACGATGGTATTTGGCGCGAGGACGTGCCTTTTATCCTGCAGCGGACCAATATGAGCTACACAGATTTAGAGGATTTGCTACACACAGGCCTCCTGGAGGAATTTGGGCTTGAACCTGACAAGAGTGCCGATCCGTGTCGCATTGAGTTGCACCGCCTGCCCCAGCCTCCAAATGAGGCCCTGGATCTGATGCACCGCCTGGTGCGTCTGCAGAGGGCATTGGGCTGGAGCCCCAAAGAACTGGATGAAATACTGCGCTTACTGGAAGTGACAACGCTGGATGAAGACGCTCTGATCGCTCTAGCCGATACCTTACGTTTGGCGCGCAAGATGGGTGCAAGACCTGTCGAAGCAGCGGTACTGTGCGCCAGCACTGCAGAAGAGCTTCCAAACCGGTTGTCAGGAAGATTGGAGGTGCCCATACGCGAAGTCTTGCTCTTTCTCCGATGGCTGAATATCGACTGGCCAAATGCAAGCATAGAAACGCGTAACCGGCCAGCCGCCTTACAAAGACTGCTCAGCCATTGGGAGGTGTGGAGAGCGGCAGATGCCGATGCCTTTGAGCTGAACTATCTGTTGCGCCATGAAGATCTGGTGCCGGCAGCCTTTGAACCGTTGACCGCTGAGGTGGAGCGTAGCCTGCGTAATCTATATCGGGCTGCACAAGAATTGGGGAACAGTTCTGATACAACATCGGATTTGGAAGAACTCATTTTGATGCACCTGGCCGAAGCCCTTGGCAGCTCTCCTGTCATCATCGGACTGCTACTTCGACCGGTGACAGATGATTCCGGAGCGGTAATAGCTCCCTCTATGCTTCGCGCTGATGCCGGTGAAGAAGCTATTTCCGGTTGGTTGTCCTTCGCCACCGCTGAGGCTTTAAGCGACGATTTGATCGTAAGGGCACAATCCTGGTGGCTGCGTTTGGACAAGGCTGTGCGCATCATTACCGGGCTGGAACTGGGTGTTGAAGAGCTGGCTGCCATCCGCGATTGTGGCAGTGATTTTTGGGACTTCAACGGCCTGCCCATCGCTGCTGGTGAGCCGCCCATGTCTTATGATGCCTGGGAACGCCTGGTACGCGCCAAACAGTTTGGCACGCTGCTTCCGGCTACGGAAGCGGGCTTGTTTCAATTCCTTGCACTAGCCCGACGTGGAGCGGCTGACCGCAACGGACTGTTGGCCGAACTCAGCGCTGCTGCCGGATGGGATATTCATCCGGTATCCGGCGAAGAAACCAGTTTGGTGGCACCACTTGCAGAAGCACTTTGGCCGGGAGATGATTTATCTCCTTTCCAGCAGGTTGAAAGCTACGAAGGCCTCCGGCAAGCGGTACAGCTGGCGAGACAATACGGCATCAGCGCCGGGACATTAATCGACTGGGGAACAACCGACCTGAGGACAGCAGATGATTCCATTCTGGAAACTTTGCAGGCAGCCTCGCGCCAGGCCCATGCCAACGTCCAGACCTGGTACCAGGCGATTATCCCGGCAATGGACCATCTGCGCGAGCGCAAGCGTGACGCCTTGGTTGACTATCTGCTTGCCAATCCTTTGTCACTTTCACCGGAGGAGGGCATGGCCTGGACAAGTGCCGAAGACCTCTACGCCTACTATTTAATCGACGTGGAAATGAGTGCTTGCCAGCTCAGCTCCCGTATCGTGCAAGCCACCAACGCCATTCAACTCTTTGTGCAACGCCTGCGCATGAGCCTGGAAGGCGATGCACTGTGGCTGAGGGAAACCGCTGGCCACTACTGGCAGCCCTATGAAGAGTGGATGAAGAACTACCGCGTCTGGGAAGCCAACCGAAAGGTATTTCTGTACCCGGAAAACTGGATAGAGCCTGATTTGCGCGACAACAAAAGCCCGTTCTTCGAGGAGCTGGAGAGCGAGCTGTTGCAGGACGAAGTTAGCGCACAGAATGTGGAACAGGCTTACCGCAACTACTTCACCAAGCTCAGCGATGTGGCCCGGCTCGACATCAGGGGGCTTTATGAAGAGGAACTGCCCGGTGATCGTGGTAAAGTATTGCACGTCTTTGCCCGCACCTATGGCGAGCCGCACGTGTATTACTACCGCAAACGGCTGCCCAACCGGGTATGGACGGCTTGGGAGTTGGTAGAGGCGGGTATTTCCGGCAATCACTTGATCCCGGTGGTCAGTAATAGCCAGTTGATGTTGTTTTGGGCGACTTTCCAGGAAGAAACTAATACCGACAGTTCAGGAGCCATTTTCAACAGGTTCTGGAATATGCAGATGCAATGGAGCATCCACCGCAATGGGCAATGGGAGGCGCCTAAAACGGAGAACAACCCATTTTCTGCCAAGATCGGGGTGCCCTACGCGCAGTTAGCCGTTCTTGATAAGAACATTTCTTTCCGGGTTTTGAACAATGATGCTGACACTCTTGAAATCGGTTTGTTTTTTGATATCGCCTGGATGCCTGGCCGCATTGGTGCCAGGAATACTGCATCAGAGACGATCAAACGCTTTATATCTTTGGCTTC
>REEA01000054.1 GCA_007695305.1 Bacteroidia bacterium | reverse complement strand
AGCTTACTATTCTTTCTTCTGCGTCGCGCATATACTTTGTATTGCCTTAATGATGGAGGTATAGCCAGTGCAGCGACAAAGGTTTCCGGCAATGGCGTGTTTGATCTCCTCTTCGTTTGGATTCGGATTGCTGCTGAGCAGATCGGTAGCAGCCAGGATCACACCCGGTGCACAAAAACCGCATTGAAAGGCATTTTGCTCCAAAAAAGCTTGCTGAAGTGGTGTCAGTCCCTTTTTTGACAACCCCTCCAGTGTTGTGACCTCTTGTCCTGCGACCTCAACGGCAAAAATCAGGCAACTGCGTACGTTTTTTCCGTTCAGCAGCACTGTGCATGCGCCGCAATCACCGGTATCGCAGCCACATTTCGGACTCGTAACCCCGATTTTGTCGCGCAATACCTCCAAAAGAATGTCGCTGTTGTCTACAAGCACGGTACGCTGTTCACCGTTAAGAATAAATGAAAGTTCTCGCATCGATTATATCTTGTTTAAACATTAATTTACACATCTTCACATTTGCACATCTGCTAATTGGCACATTTGCTAATTTATTTTATTCTTTCTCGGGCAAGCTTCAGGGCTTCTTCCATCATGTGCATCGTCATGTGTGTCCGGTATTCTTTAGTGGCGCGAATGTCAGTAATTGGTGAAATCACGGAGGGGACCATCTCTTTTGCCTGACTTAAAACCTCTTCCGTAAGTTCTTTCCCCTTTAGAAAATGTTCGATTTTCCTACACCTTTTAGGAGTTGGGCCCACTGCGCCAAATGCGATTTTAAAGCTGCCGTCCTGCAGGGCAAGCACACCTACGTTTGCCTGAGCCAGATCTTCTCCAGAGTAGCGCATCAGTTTCTGATAGGCGCTTCCATAGGGTTGTTGCGGTAATTCCATGGTGATGTACGTCAGCATTTCGTTGCTTTTGATGGCTGTTTTCCTGTTGTCAACGAACCATTTGTTTGCAGGGATTTGACGCGTGCCCGACATGCTGTTTACATGAATCACGGCATCATGCACCAGCAAGGGGCCTGCACTATCCATGCAGGCCACGGCAGTGCAAATGTTGCCGGCCATTGTGGCGCGGTTCCTGACACCGGCAGATGCCACCAGATTTGCTGCTTCCCAAAGTGCATGACAATGTTTTTTGATCACTTCGGATGACAGAATATCGGAGAAGGTGACCAGACAGCCTATTTGCAGGGTATTCCCTTCCAGCGTAATTTGTTTCAGCTCTTCAACCCCTTTGATGTCAATCATCATCTCCGGCACGGGGAATCCTTGTTTGAGCATGTTGGCCAGATCGGTACCTCCTGCCAGCACGGCAGCTTCCTTATCGTGGGTATGCAACAATGCCAAGGCTTCATTCAGTGATGTCGCTTTGGTATAGCTAAAGTTCTGACTTATAGGCATGAGAGAGTCGTTATAATAAACAAAAAAGGCCTGAAAACAAATATTCCGTTGTTTTCAGGCCTGGTAAAATTATGCTTCCGTATCAATGGCGATCACGCGGCACAGTGAAGATTCCAGCTCGATGCCCCGAAGTGGAAACAATCCCAGCCACACGCGCCGGTTGCTCACGGCATTGATCTCGCCACCGAGGTTTTCGGCGTGAACAATGCCAAGCGGGAACAATTTCAAGTGCATCACCTGGTAATACTCTTTCGGAGGAAAGAGCTCGTCCCAACTTTTGCCATAAGTTTTCTTCATCAGATCTTCCGCTTCCTTGAAAGGTTTCGGATGCCAGTCTCTGATGATGGTGTTCATCGGATGGTCGGCACTGCCACAGTCTACCCCGATCCAGCGAATTTTTTTCTCAATGCACCACTTGTGGAAATCGGGGCTTGGCCCGGGATGCTTCACAAAATAGCGCACTTCGTCGCTTTCCGGTTGATCCCAAGAATAACGGTGATAGCCGGTGTTGATGATCAGGATGTCGTTTTCCTTAACATCAACCTTGTCCATAATCATCTCGGGTGTGTAAAGGCTGTAATCTTCCACGTCTTCAGAAATATCAGCGATTGCGGCCGGGCCATACCAGAAGTCCAATGGCGTATCGCCGATGGTTTTACCACTGGAATGAAAGTGGATCTCGCCGTCAATATGCGTACCCACGTGGTTGCTGGTCTGGATGATCTGTCCGTTTGCTCCCTGTCCCATATGTGCACCGGCAATGCGCTTGAAGTATTGAATCTGCAAAGGCATATAGCTGGGCCACGGTGGTGTGTGAATACTCAGACGCTGGGTCAGATCATAAATTTTTGATTCAGACATGAATTTGATGAAATCGGTGTTTTTCATAGTAAAAAATAAATTTTTAGTGACACTATTGTTATGTGTTGATTTATAATGATTTATAATACATTCAATTATCTTTTGGTGTGGTCTGATATTAAGCACTTTATGCTGGCAATTAAATCGTCAAGGTCATTTTGAATGATGGACCACACGATCCCATAGTCAATTCCAAAATAATCATGAACCAGACGATTTCTAAGCCCCCTGATCCTGTTCCAGTCTACTTCCGGGTTGCTGTTGCGGAAGTCTGGGTCTAACCTGTTGCCTGCTTCACCAATGACTTCAAGGTTCCTTACAACAGCATCTATTGTCTTGTCGTCACCGAGGAAATCTTTGTAATTGTAACCATCGATGTACTTTCTGATCTTTTCAGCAGACTCAAGTATATCCTGCAAAAGCAAAATGATATCTCTCTCAGACATATATCAAATCCGATTTTATCGCATCTAAATACCTTTCCTTAATGCCGTTTTTAGAAACAAGATCAATTTTTATACCGGTAATTCTTTCGATCTCATCAGCCAGATCAATGAAGCGAATGCCGATGTTGTCATCAAACTCTACCAAAATATCCACATCGCTCTCATCATGTTGCTCTTTTCTGGCGTATGAGCCAAAAATGGCTAATGACTTTATCGGATATTTTGCAAAAAGATGTTGTTTCTCATTGCATATTGATGATTTTATTTCCTCCAGTGACTTCATACTTTTTTCTATTATCATCAAGTCAATATCAAACAAACCACTAATAAAACAAAATGTTCGTAACTGTAAAGATATGAATAAACTAAAATTGAACCTATAACCTATTCAAAAATTCCTGACATGCCTTCACAAACGGCTCCGTGGGCGCGCTCACAACGCCGGCACCCACCTGGCCAACACCCGGATTTTTGTGCGCCACACCTGTGTCTAGAAACGGGGTAATGTTTTTTTCAACCACCTTTATCACATCGATACCCGTGGGGGTGCCGCGGAAGTCGAGTGCCGGGATTTGAAAAACGCTATTCTCACCAATGCAGATCTCATACATCTCAAGGGTGTATTTGATCGCATCAGCAGCTCGCCCTCCAACAAACTGAACAATGGCCGGTGCTGCCGCAATGGCAAATCCGCCAAGTCCGTACGTTTCCGTAACGGTGCTGTCGCCAATGTCGGGGTTTGCATCCTCTTTTGTGAAACCGGGGAAAAACAAGGCATCCGGCACAGGAGCTTTGCCTGTAAACCATTTGTCGCCCGTCCCTGACAATTTGATACCGAACTCCGTTCCGTTGCGGGCCATGGTTACCACCATCGAACTGTTTTTAATGTTTTTGGCGGCATCCAGACACGCCTTTCCTGCGGGCATCGAAAGATTGAGGAAGAAATGGTCGTTACCATTGATGAACTCAAGCACTTTAGCGGTTTCCTCTTTGTCTTCAGAAGTTCGGACAAGCGCAGGAGCGATGATGCGAAAAAACAATGAAGTAGCGGCCCGATTCCTGTTGTGGACTTCATCACCCATGTGCAATGCCTGAGCGATCAAGGCTTTAATATCAATCCCACCCAGATCATTCAATGCATTTTTTAGTGAAGGATAAAGGCTTTCTTCCATCCAGCGCAAACGATCAATCACTTCATCGCTGTAAGCGCCATATCTCAAAACTTTGCCGAGCCCCTCATTCAGAGTGCAATAGGCATAATTCCCGAATGTTTCATTTTTTATTATAAAAACTGGCATGCGCGCAGATACAATACCGGCCATCGGACCAACCGTATTGTGTTCATGACAGGGATCAAATTCAATTTCACCGGAGGCAGCCAGCTTTTCTGCTTCATCGGGGGTGGATGCAAGGCCTTCATAAATCAAGGCGCCAATGATGGCTCCGCGCGTGGGACCACACATGTCTTTCCATTCAACCGGAGGCCCTGAGTGCAAAATCATTTTGGGATGCATGCCCGGAATCACTTTTGCAGCAATGTCCAATCCAGTCAGTAACGGTTTGCCCTTCATAACAATGTCGAGCGCTTTCCGGTTTGCGACATCAATAATCTCTTTATTGCTCTTTATCCGGTTTAACAAAACGGCATCCGAAATAAGCGGAGGCTTCCAGTCGAGATGCACCGAATCGGCCCCTACCGACCTGATGTTGTCAGAAAAGCTTTTAAGTCCGGTATTAATTACCTTGAGTGGGTTTTCAAAAAGATCGTTCATGTGTTTATAAAGGTTTAGTTGTTTAGTTGTTTAGTTGTTTAGTCGTTTAGTTGATATGGTTTTTATGCCGCGAACCCTTCGAGCTTCTAGCTTTCAGCTTCGAGCTTACATAATCATCCTCCTGTGTGTCAAAAACCATTTAACAGCACCCTCGTTTATCAAGTAAATGTACAATATTTGAACACAGCTCTGCTGCTGCTGACATTGATGGCATCACCGTGACACCGGCATCCTCCAAAGCTATTTTTACCTTGTTCAGGTTTTGAGGATCGGCTTCGGTGCCTGTAACAGAACACACGAAAATCAGGGTCGGATTTGTATTCTTTGCTTTTTTGATGATGGGAGTCAACTCATCTGCCGGATTTAAGTGGGCACCATATCCCAATACAACATCAAAAAGGATGACCGCAACATCCTTGTCGGCAGCCTCCTGAAGGATGCGTTTGTTGCGCAGGCCAAAGTCAATCATCGGGTGGGGTCGTCCGGTCGTGAACGCATCCTCACCCAGATCAATGATGGTGTGTTCCTGACTTTTCCAAATGTCTTTCAGCTTATAGTCTTCGTCAAGCGGCGTGTTGCTGTATGTTTTAATACCATCGTTGGCCAGCAGCAACTGCGCCTCATCACAAAGTGTACCACCACTGAACATGCCACGTAAATATTTTCCTTTGATGTTTTTCACCAGGGTCTGAGCCTGATCTTTGATTTCGGTATTGCGTCTGTTCAGTTTCTTATAAACGGTTTGCGGATTTTCTTGCATTGACAGTGCTACGGAGATTAATGCTGCCTCTTCAAGATTGCCGGCAGGAACAGCACCGGAATGTTCAACTTTTTTGCTGTCGGCACCGATAAACAAGGCCACAACCGGTTTTTGTTGTTTTTGTATTGATTCAGATATTTTTTTCAGCACATCCGGATGGGGTGGCTTGGATATCAGGCAGATCACAGCAGTTTGATCATCATTGGCAAGCGCTTCCAGAGCATCAAGAAACATAATGCCGCCGATCTCTTTGTGCAGGTCGCGCCCTCCGGTTCCGATTGCCTGAGAAACACCCCCTCCGTTATTACTGATAATTGAAGAAACCTCCTGAATTCCCGTTCCGGAAGCTCCTACAATTCCGATATTTCCACGTTCAACTACATTTGCAAAAGCCAGCGGCACCCCATTGATGATGGCGGTGCCACAGTCGGGCCCCATCATCAGCAATCCTTTTTCGTGAGCGATCATTTTCAGTTCCTTCTCATTCTCAAGGCTAATGTTGTCGGAAAAAAGCATGACGTGTAACCCACTCTCGAGCGCTTTCCGTGCTTCGGCCACAGCATGTTTACCTGCCACGGATATCAATGCCAGGTTGGCATCCGGCATTATTTGCAGGGCGGAATCAAGACTTTTGAGGGATTGATCCGTTTCCTTGTCATCCCTTTTTCGCAAATCCTTAATTATCTGATCAACAGCCTGCATGGCTTTCTTTGCTTGTTCCTCTTGTTGTGCCTTTACGGCAATGATCAGATCGTTTTCAGAAGCTCTTTCCATTTCTGGAGGCAGCATGCCTGCATTTTTCAGAATTGCCAGGTTTTCCTTTGTGGCCATTACGATAGACGCCTCGTCAATGCCTGGCAAACGATTGACCTCCCGGGTGGCCAGCATTAAAGTTACCGAATCATGATAAACGCCAGATTTGATAATCGCTCGAACCATATGTTGCAGTTTTAGTTGATTTAATTTGCTTGATTTTCAAAGATACACGGTTTATGCAATAATATGGCAAAAAAGCCACTGATCAGATCCGCTCCCGAGGTGTCACCAGTGCTGATCAGCTGTTGGAATGGAGGCAGGGCGCTTATGCTACCCTGGTTGAAAAAAGTGTTTAAAAAATCCTGAAGCCTTTTGAAATATCGCCCCTCTTTCGCGAGATGCAACATGTTTTGCGAAAACAGGTTATCGGTTTTCGCAATTTCATCAATCTGGTTTTTTAAATCAGAATAATCTGATTTCATGACAGATGCCAAACAATCTATTCCATAAAGAACGCCGGCAATAAAATCGTCACCGGCAGGAGTCAATCCCTTTCCCTTAGAACGAAACTTGCGGATGCTTTCAAAAAAATCATCATCAAAAAAAGAAAAAGCCTTTTCAAACTCTTGCTGCAGCAATTTATCAAAGGAAGAAAAAGGATCGGTTTTGATTTCAGGGTTCAATAAAAACAAAAGGCTGTTTTGCGGGAGTTCGTTTTTGTTCTGATTAAGAAAAAGCTTGATTTTGTTTTGAACCGTTTGCAGGTCCATGGCCGGGAAAGAGAAATCTGAACAAAAAATCTGGTCTTTGTATCTGCGATATACTTCATGGTCAAGCATGATGGAATGCACGCTAATTTCCAACCGTTTTATAACTCCCGGCTCATAATTGTTCAGGATGATGGTGTTGGCGTGAAGCAGGGAAACGTCATCACTGATGGCCACAATATTACCGTGGGCATCTGCGTAATTGTCGACCCGGGTAAATCCCGCGAAATGATTATACACCCCCGGCAGAAGCCTGTCTCCCGCAATCATTATGTCAGAATGGCTTAAAGATGTCACGACAATGTTTTGTATAGTATTTAGGTGTTCACTTCAGAAGCAATACAATTCCACAGATTACTCAGATTGATGAACCCACCGGTTTGTCGATATGATGTCATTTACAGTTTCTGGCAAAGCTTTTCAACGACAAATCACTCCTGAAGGCAAATGTAAGGCTTTTGGTCCATTTTCGGACACCATCGAACATATTCGGACACAGCGCATAGCTTCAAAACAAGGCTTTTACTTGACTAAGGTATTGAAAAAAAACCTATTGCATACAGTGGCATATGTTTTGATATTATTTGTTGTGATAAGCAATATCGTTCATAAAATTCACTAATGCTACTAATGACATCTTTTTGTTTTGTGATGCAGTCGTCAGACTGCCGGTTGTTTTACGATCATGTAAACTTGTTTATGTCCTTTGGTTTCTTTTGCTGCTTCCTTTTCTGGATGTACTTTTTCTTTGGCAACCATCCAAAGAAAAAGTACCAAAAAGAAAGATCTCCGCTTCTGATGCATCTGCTAAAATCTACGCATCTTCAATTCACGCAGGCCGAGCCGCACAGCACTACGTCCATGGATCATTTCAATATGCTTTCGGCTGTGCTCGCGGCCTGCTTGCTGATGCCCCCGCCATTG
>REEA01000056.1 GCA_007695305.1 Bacteroidia bacterium | reverse complement strand
GGTTTTGCTCCCAGTAGCTGGCATATTCATCATGAAGTCCGCGGGGGTCGAGGCCGAGAAAGGAGTAATGGGCAAAAAACAAAGGGCCGCCAAAATCGGGACCCAGCGGCAGCTGGATATCATAAAAGTACCTGTTGTTTTTCATATTGCCGTTGCGAGCCCACCCCTGATGGTAAACCTCAGGGGTGATGGGATAGGTGGGTGATGCTGCTGCAAGAACGTAAACAATCATTGCTTCGTTCCATCCGCTGATGTGCATGTTCATTTCAAAACCGTAATCAGGCGACCAGTGCCAGTACAGCACATTGTCTCCCTGGGTGTACCATTGCCAGTTTACGTCATGCCACAAGGTATCTACCAACACCCTGAGAGAATCTTCCAGGAGTGTATCAGCATCAAAATATTCCCTTGCAGCAATCAGTCCCTGCACCAGGAATGCTGTTTCTACCAAATCGCCTCCGTTATCTTTTTGGCTGAAGGGCAGTGCCCGGCCTGTTGTTCCGTCGATCCAGTGCGACCAGGCCCCATGAAAGCGGTCTGCATCTTTCAGAAAATTGCTGATTTGCAGCATCCTTTGCAGCACCTCTTCTCTTTTCAGCCATCCTCTTTCAGCTCCAGCCAGCATGGCCATGATGCCAAAGCCTGTGCCGCCGGTGGTTACCAGGTTGCCGGAGGTGTTGCGCTCGCGGGCCATGCCACTGTTGGGTTCTGCAAAATCCCAGAAATATTTGAGGGTTTGCTTTTGCACCAGGTCGAGCAAGGCATCTTCTTCAAGTTCTTCTTCAATAACCCTGGTGAGTGCCGGGCATCCATCATCGTTGTCATTGTCATCCGGAATATCCACAACGTCATCGCCACAGGCCATGAGTGCTATGGAAAACAGCAATATGATGATATGAGCGGGGAGTCTTAAAAGCATTGTGATTATTGTTTTGTTAAAATATGGTATAAAGGTTTAATATCCTGGGTTTTGGGTCAATACACCGTTACTAAGGTCAATTTGCGACTGGGGAATGGGAAATAATTCGTGCTTGCCGGTCTGGAAGCCTTTTGAGGCAAGTTTCTGTGGTGCCCTCCCCGTTCTGATCAAATCAAAGAAGCGTTGTTTTTCCATGGCCAGTTCGGCGCGCCTTTCATCCCATACATCTTGCAATGTGGGGCCGTTGACAGGTTCAAGTCCGGCTCTTTGTCTTACCAGGTTGAGAGGAGTTGCTGCGTCTCCGCCTGCATGCAGTGCTGCTTCAGCATTCATGAGTAAAACTTCTGCATAACGGATGTAGCGGATGTTGTGGTCGAGAGCATAGTCAATGGTGTTGTATCGCAACTCTGTATACACCTTATAGTTGTAATAAGGGTTTGGGCAGTTGGCATTGATGGAGTCACCTTCAGGAGTTCTGAAACCTCTGGGCAGTACCGTTGCAAACTTTCGGATTTCGTCTTCACGGCTATCAAAAAATTCAATGAGTTTCTCCGATGGGACATTGAATCCCCATCCCTGCAAACGGGCAAAATTGTTACGGGGTCCTTGCACAAAACCATATTCGCATCTGTATCTTCCCTGATCGCGGGAGGTAAGCTGGAGCTCAAAAACAGATTCTGAGGAGTTTTGTCCTATCATACGGAAAAGGCTGTAAAAATCAGGATATAAAGAATAGGTGTTGGAAAGGATGATCTCATCGGTTTGGAGTTTAACCTCTGCCCACCTGTCCTGGTTCATATAGGCCCTGGACAGCAAAGCCCTGGCAGCGCCACGTGTAGCCCGCCCTGCTTCTTCAAGGGGGTAATTGTAGGGCAGGTGCTCTATGGCGAACAACAGATCCGTTTCAATAAAATCGTACACTTCTTGCCTGGCAGAACGAGGTATCTTTGCAAACTCTGCTGCGGTGAGGGTCGTATCAACAATGGGTACCCCGCCAAAAGACATATTGAGCCTCAGGAAAAGAAAAGCCCTGAGGAACTTTGCTTCAGCCACCAGTGGGTTTCTTACGGATTCCTCTTCAAAATTAAGATCAAGCAGCGTGTTTATGGCGAAGTTGGCGTTGCCAATAACGGCATAATGATCATTCCAGAAACTGAGGAGCAGATCGTTTTCGGGAGTGTACGTGAAGTTGTCAAGCTCAATCATTGCCGGTGAGTCATCTGGTGTACTTCCTTTATCGGCATCATCGCTGGTTATCTCATACATGCCAATATAGGGAAACACGCTTATTCCCCAGTTGCGCAGACCTGCATAAACTGCGCTTACATAGCGGAAGCCTTCTTCTGCAGTAGGCTCTCTCTCATAATCTATTGGTAGTTCGCCCTCCATTGGAAGATCCAGAAAATCATCGCATGCACTAAAACTAAATACAACAGCGAAAATGATAAAGAATACAGATGCTATTTTGAATTGTATTTTTTTCATGTCTGATATTTTTAAACTGTTTGGTATTGATTTGGTCTTTGAAAACCAGTGATTATTAAATATTTGATTGTTAGAATGTTACATTGACTCCGCCGGTAAATGTTGCGCTAAGCGGATAAGTTTGGTTGTCTATACCTGTTGCGATTGGTGAGCCACCAATTTCGGGTGTGTAGCCGTTGTATGCGAAAAAGGTAACTGGGTTCTGTGCCGAGACATAAACACGCAGACTTCTCATACGCAGTTTTTGTCTGACATTTTCGGGCAGGGTATATCCAATCTGCACATTCCTTATCCTGACATAACTCCCTGATTCTACAAAAAAGGAGTTTGGGAAAATATTCCGACGTGTTAGGGCCGCCGAAGGGTAGGTGTTTGAAGTTCCGCTTCCCTGCCAATGGTTATCGTAAAAATCCCTGTCGTAGTTGGCATCGGGGAAGATATTCCGGACGGTACGCTTGGCATTGTAAATTTTGTTGCCATATACGCCCTGTATCACTGCAGATGCATCCCATTGCTTATAACTGACACTGGCTGTAAATCCAAAGGTGAAGTCAGGAATAGGGCTGCCCAGCATCACACGGTCCCTTTCGTCAATGACATCATCACCGTTTACATTTTCAAAAATAAAATCACCGGGCAATGCATCGGGTTGTAATCTTACTCCATTGTCGCTGGTATAGTTGTTGATTTCTTCAAAGCTCTGAAATATGCCAATAACATTGTATCCATAGAAAGCGCCTACGGGTTGTCCCACCACGGTGCGGGTGAGAAACTGCCCGTTGGTCAATGCCCCGAAAATAACACCGGACTCATTTCTGATGGCCAGTACTTCGTTGTTTACCGTAGAGAAATTACCTGAAAGCGAATAGGTTAAGTCGCCGGCATTGTTTGTGTCTGTCCACCTCAGGACCATTTCAATCCCGCGGTTTCTGATTGTTCCGTTGTTGCCCAAAAGGGATTCGGTTCCGGCTACTCCGGGAATGGGTGCTGTAAATACAGCATCGTAGGTAGTTCGATTGTAAAAGTCCAATTCAAGGTTCAGTCTGTTGGCAAGGGTAAAAATCTCCACGCCCCCATTGAACTCCTCAATCATTTCCCACAACATAAAGTTATTGTAAACAGTCTGGAAGGTAAGACCCGGAACCGGGTTGTTGCCACCAAAAATTCCGGTTGTTCCCGGTCCGGGGGCTCCAACAATCTCAACGGAATTGGGTGGTACGTTGTTGTTACCCAATTGCCCCCAGCTACCCCTGAACTTAAGGTAATTGAAAACATCTTGATTCCTCATAAATTCCTCCTGGCTGATAACCCAGCCCAGCCCGAGAGAGGGAAAATAACCCCAGTGCTCATTATATTTGGAAGAACCGTCAGCCCTTATGGTGGCCATTAGCAGATATTTTGAGTCGTAATTGTAGCTTACCCTGGAAAAAAAGGATGCAACCCTGCTTTTGAAACCTCCATCATTGCCGTCCCTGTTATGGTCGTCGCCTAGTCTGATGTAGGGATTTTCACCAGGAAGCAAGGGTACATTGTATCCTGTAGCGGTGAGATAATTGGAGAAAAAATCCTGCAAAGAGGAACCGGCCAATATCTTCAGGCTATGCTGGTTAAAGAAGCGGCTGTATTCCATGGTGTTGTCAAACTGCAGGTTTCTGCTGAAATTGTTGTTTTTGTTGAGCGAGCTTGTGCTGTTGGCTTGCAGGCCTGAAACGTAATAGGTAGGATTATAACTTTTTCCCTGACCAAAGGATAGGTTGGCACTCAAACTGCTCCTGAAGTTGAAATACTCCGCAAAGTCCATTGAAAAATAAGTACTTGGTATGATTACATATTCTTCATTTACAACATCATGGTAGTAAGCGCTTGCCAAGGGATTGGCAAACGGGCCGGAGAAACCCAGCACCGTGGGGTCGGTCCACTCTCCATTGTCCTGGCGTGCTTCAAAAGCCGGAGGGGCAACATAACCCTGAAACAGTGCATAATTAAAGGCAGGTGTAGTATTGTTCTGAGAAAAAATAAGATTGTATCCTAAGTCTATATTGTTGAAGTAATAATCGCTTTTTGCCCTGAAATTGAGCCTGTTAAAGTTGTTGTTGTTGGTAGGGTTGTGCGAATCAAGGATTCCGTCCTGGTAAAAATATCCAATTCCATAGCTGTAGGATGAATTGTCGGTTCCCCCGGAAATGCTTAACTCATGGCTTGTGATCATGGCTGATCGGGTGAGCTCATCGTACCAATTTGTGCTTATTGTGTGCAACCCGGGATCGATGATATTGCCTATGCCGGTTAATCCTGTACGCTGGTTGAGTAGTTCAATATATTGTGCAGTATTGGCCATTTCCATAATATTGGTGGCCTGTTGAAATCCGGTGTAAGATGAAAAGTTTACCTGTGTATCTCCTTTCTTTCCTTCTTTGGTGGTGACCAGGATAACTCCGTTGGCTGCCTGCACACCATAAATGGCCCCGGCAGAAGCATCCTTCAAAACAGTCATTGATTCTATATCGTTGTTGTTGAGGAAGTTGATGTTATTAACAATTACGCCATCCACAACATACAAAGGGCCGCCGCCTCCTGCAAAAACAGTGCTCACACCCCTTATCCTGATCTGGGGCTGGCTGCCGGGTTCGCCCGAGTTGGTTACCTGCATGCCTGCTACTTTGCCTTGCAGTGCCTGGGCAGGATTGGAAGTGATTTGCCGTGAGATCTCTTCTGAGCTAATCGTTGTAATTGGGGCTGTAAGGTCCTGCCTCGTACCTGTTCCGTATCCAATCAGAACAAATTCCTGCAGGTTGGTAATATCTGCCTTCATTGCAATATTGATAATGCTTCGTCCTTCAACCGGTACTTCAACGCTGGCCATGCCAATGAAGGAAAAAACCAGGACGGCATCTTCAGCCGCAGCAACCTCAAACTGACCATCCATATTGGTTTGTGTTCCCTGGGTGGTGTCTTTTATGCGCACTGTTACCCCGGGCAGGGTGGTCCCGTCAGCAGCATCTGTTACAATACCACTGATGCGGATCTGTCCATATCCAGTGAATACAATACCTATGAGTAGCATGCAGGCAATGAGTAGTTTTTTATTCATAGCAATGTGTTTGGAGTTTGGTTCTTGTGTTGTAAATGTACGGTGTGAAACAGGATATGGCAAGTTTTTGACTGTAAATCAGTTTCATATACTTCCGAAAACGTTTGCGGACACCTTATCATTACCCATACATAACAAAATAAGCTGCTGAATAACAAAGAAATAAGAATGAAAAAAGGTACTTTATTTCAATGAGGTTTTCAGCCCATTTGGCGGGAGGTTAAAAATTCCATAATTGGACGAACCGTGCTAAAAGCGGCAAAATCCCCAATTGACGATAAAAGGTAAGTAGTTATTGAGAGGATGGGATAAGGAAAATGTTATCTTATTCTTCGCTGTTAAAATCTTCTTTCATAAGAAATTCGACCAGGTTTTCACCATGCGACAGCTTTAGTTTTTTTCTTATCCTGTGCCTGCTAACTTCAGCTGCACGGGGTGAAATATTGAGCAACTGGGCTATCTCCTTGGTGTTGAAATTCATACGCAGGTAAGAGCATAGTTTTAAATCGTTGGGCGTCAGGCTTGGATAATTATCCTTTAAAGCTTGGAATAGACCTTGTTGTGATAGTTTCAGGTTGTTCATGGCATTTTTCCACTCAACACTTTGCGTTCCCAGGCCATGGTCTATTACCTTTTCCATGTTTTTGATATACTTAATGGGATATTTGGCTGATTGTTCCTTTAGTGCAGTAATCTGTTCTTTCAAATCATTGAGAATACTGTCTTTGAGCAACAAATGTCGCACCGTAAGCATAAGTTCATAACTTTTGTAGTCAAGTTCTTTTTCCAGGCTGCTTTGTTTTACTTCCATGGCTACCAGTTCTCTATGTCGGCTGATTTCAAAACGGAAAAATCTGAATAGCCCCCAGGTAAGGGCAATAAGGGCCAAAGTGTAAATAACAATGGCGGAATTTGAAATCAGAAACGGCTTGGCAATGGTAAAGTTGGTTTGTATAACTTCCTGATTGTCACACATGATTTCGAGCGTGTATTTTCCGTGTTTAAGATCAAGATAGGTGAACTGATTGCGGTTTGTGCTTTGCCATGCAGGATCAAGTTTCCGGATACGGAAATGCCATGTCCTTGGATACTTGCTAAAGTTGGATGGGTCTGCAAAAAACACCGTAAGGTTATTGGATGATGATGGTATCTTTTGGCTGGGGAATGATCTGAACCAGGATAGGGTGTCCCTTCTTCCGTAAAATATCAGTTCTTCGAACTGCAACCTGCTGATCTCCTTTCGCTGTTGGGCCAGGGTTACATTAAAAGCATTGAAATTCTGAGGGCTTGGTATCAGAAAGGTATTGTTTTCCAGTGATACCAGTTGTATGTTTCGCTGGGGAAGGTTGATGTTTTCCTGGGGTATTTCAATGACTTTCGTTGCAGAAAAGTCCATGTTTATTTCGAAGAGGGCAATTTTATCATCCCTGAAAAACCAGTAAAGATTCTTTTCAAAATGACTGATCTGTGCAGCAAGTGCATAGTCGCCCAAATAATTGGTGAGGGCTTGAAAAGGAATGATTGTGTTTCTGACAAAATCCCAGGTATAGATATTTTCACCTGTAGTAAAAACAACCCTGTTGTTGATTTTGAATACTTTGATGTTGCGCGTTAAGCTTTCTATCTCCGAGAAATGCTCTACACTGACTACAGAGTCGAGGTTTTCCGATAATTCGATTTTATACACCCCTTTTTGATGGTGTGAAGCCCATATATATCCCAGGTAGTCTGTTTCAAGATACCTTGTGGGTTCCTGAAAGCCGCTGATTTTGTTTCGAAATTGCCATTGTCCGTTTTGGTCTTTCTGAAAAACGATGATGCCCGTATAGGTGCCACTGATAATATGTCCTTCCAATGGAGTATAAGCCCACCCACCCGTTACAGATGAAATTCTTTCCAGCTGATTGTCATTGACGATAAAAGTTCCTTCATTGTGGCCACAAATAATTTGCCCGTTCATTTCTTCCAGTGTCCATACCTGGCCCTGGCTTCCACGGATAAAGTCAAGATTGTAGAAGCTGAATATGTTTCCCTTTTTATGTATTTCTGTTCGGAAAAGTCCGTGATTGGTGCCAATGTACAAAGCATTGTCTTTTTCCATCAGTGCGTATATCGTGCCCAAAGTCCCACCCCGGCTTTTGTAGAAAGTAAAGGGTGTTAGCATATCGATATAATTGGTTCCCTCGTCAAGTCCGATCCACAAGCCCATGTCGGCATCCATCAGCATGGATAAAACGGTGTTGTTATTGAGTCCGTTATTGGTATTGTAACGCCGTTGAATGTTTCCCTTATGGTCAGTAATGATCACCCCGTTAAGAATCGATCCAAAAGCGAAGGTGCTGTCGCTGATCTGTTTTCCTGTATTGCAGCTGTAGTTTTTCAGGAACTGTGATGCCTCAGACTCAAAGTAACTGAATTGCCTTCCATCGTAACGATACAAGCCAGTATTGTCGGTTCCGAT
>REEA01000100.1 GCA_007695305.1 Bacteroidia bacterium | reverse complement strand
ACCCGGGGAAAACCGAATGCGCACCGGCAACACGAGAACCCCGAATGGGGTTCAACATCAGCCCTTGGCGAAATAAATCATTTGCCCCGCAAAAGAACAGAAAAGCAGCAGGAAACATAGATATTTACAAATTTGCAAATTTGCCCATCTATCTGTGTCCATCTGTGAAACCATCTGTGTGCATCTGTGGATATCAATCAATGACAGCGCGAAGCGCTAAATAATTGCCGATGATCGATTTTCGATTGCTAATTGTCAATTGTTCATTGTCAATTGCAGATGCCCATCAACATTCCAAAACCTATCGCCCAACCCCCGACCCCGAAGGGGTCAAACAACAGTAGCCCCGGGTGAAACCCGGGGAAAACCGAGTGCGCACCAGTAACAGGAGAACCCCGATAGGGGTTCAACAAAAATATGTATTCGCTTTCCCCAAAATGCAATAGCTTACATGTTATTTCCTGTTTTGTGCTTTTTCGCATGCAAATAAGCCCACATTATTAATATTATGATTTGTTTATCAGTGAATAAACAGCGTTTATTTCATGAACACAACAGAGGACACCCTGATAAAACGAAAACGCCGGTAAGATCGGCGGGCGACAGCTTCATTGATCATTGGCCAATGCCGGTTGATGATTCAGGAAACCCATTCGGAGAGTTCCAGCCAGCGGTCAGATTTTATTTCCAGCAGGGATTCCACTTCCTGGTAACGTTTGGATGCCGTAACCAGTTCTTCCGATGGCAGGCTGCCGCTGTTCATTTTTTGAAGCAATGCTGATTTCTCTGACTCAAGCGCCTGGATGTCTGACTCCAGGGCTTCAAACTCTTTTTGCTCTTTGTAGGAAAGTTTGGTCTTTTCTTTTGGCCGGGCGGGTTTTTCTCCTTTGTCCTTCTTATGATTGCCGCCTGATTTTGCCGGTTGCAGCTTCTGTTTTTCCCGGAATTCGGTGTAGTTGCCCGGAAAATCCTTGATGTCGCCCACATCCCTGAAAACAAAGATATGTTCGGCAAGCCGGTCGAGAAAGTATCTGTCGTGAGAAACAATGATCAGGCAGCCGGGGTATCCCATAAGGAAATCTTCCAGGATATTCAGTGTGTCAATATCCAGGTCGTTGGTGGGCTCGTCAAGGATGAGGAAGTTTGGATTTTTCATCAGGATGGTGAGCAGGTAGAGCCGTCGTTTTTCCCCGCCGCTAAGCTTTTCCACCCGGTCGTGGTGCATGTGGTTCGGGAAATTGAAATAGCGCAGAAACTGTGCGGCGCTCATCTTGTGGTCTTTGGCCAGCTGGATGCGCTCGGCCACGTCGGTAATGACCTCGATCACCTTCTTATGGTTATCCACCTGTATGCCTTCCTGCCTGAAATAACCAAACTGGATCGTTTCGCCGGTAGTCACCTTGCCGGCATCCGGTTTTACGGCCTGCGTGATGATGTTGACCAGGGTAGTTTTCCCGGTGCCGTTTGGTCCCACGATACCGACCCTTTCTCCTCTTTTAAACACGTAAGAAAAGTCATCAATGACCCGCAGGTCATCATATACCTTGCGGACATTGACCAGCTCGAGGATTTTCTTCCCCAGGCGCGACATATCCATACGGATCTCACCGGCCACCGTTTCGCGGGATTTGCCGGTTTCATCTTTCAGGTCATAGTAGGACTGGATGCGGGCCTTTGATTTGGTGGTTCGTGCCGGAGGACTCCTGCGCATCCATTCGCTCTCCTTTTTCAGCAGGTTGAGGGCTTTTTCGTTTTGTGCCGCCTCTGCCGTCTTGCGTGCCTGCTTTTTTTCCAGATAGTAAGCATAATTGCCCTTGTAAGTATATACCACTCCGTTTTCCATTTCTACGATCTCGTTGCATACGGCATCCAGGAAATAACGATCGTGGGTCACCATGAGCAGGGTAATCTTCTGGCGACTAAAAAAAGCTTCCAGCCATTCAATCATGGAAATATCCAGGTGGTTGGTGGGTTCATCCAGCAGCAGGAAATCAGGCTCTTCGATCAGTATCTTGGCGAGCGCCATTCGTTTGATCTGGCCGCCGGACAAAGAATCTACCCTGGCTTTCAGGTTGCCGATCTTCAGCATGGTAAGTACCTGCTTCACACGTTGTTCATAATCCCACGCCTGCAGGGCGTCCATTTGTTCCGTTAGCGATTGCAGCTCCCTCGACATGGCAGGGTCACCGGCAGCGGAAGGATCGCTGATCAATTCTTCGTAGGCCCTGATGGTGCGCGTTTGTTCGTTATCGGCCGAGAGCAGTGCTTCTGAAACACTGAGAACCGGATTAAATTCCGGTTCCTGCGGCAGGTAGGCGATACGCAATCCGCTGCGGTATGTACAATAACCTGCGTCAGGCTCATCCAGACCGGCAAGGATATTCAGCAGGGTGGTTTTTCCCGTGCCATTGCGGGCAATGAGGGCGACCTTCTGCCCCTGGGCAATGCTCAGCGAAATGCCCTCAAACAGGACTTTTTCGCCATATGCCTTGCTGATGTCTCTTGCCTGGATGTAATTGACAGGTTCCATTCATTCTATGCGGTGAAGGTTACCTGTTTTTGACGTAGCGGTCGAACCACTCCAGCCATTCCCAGTGCATGTGCAGGACCGATTCTCGTGCACGGTAGCCGTGACTTTCATGCGGCAGCATTACCAGGCGGACAGTGGCACCATGGCCGCGCAGGGCATCATAATAGCGTTCGCTCTGCATGGGGAAGGTACCCGCGTTGTTGTCGTCTGCGCCATGGATCAGCAGCAGAGGCACGTTCATTTTGTCGGCATGCATAAAGGGCGACATGGCATTGTACACTTCCGGTGCCTGCCAGTAAGTACGTTCTTCAAACTGGAATCCGAAGGGTGTGAGTGTGCGGTTGTAGGCGCCGCTGCGTGCTACTCCGGCAGCAAAAATGTCGCTGTGGGTAACCAGATTGGCTGTCATGAAAGCGCCGTAAGAGTGACCCGAAACGCCCACCCTCTCAGAGTCGGTGACGCCCATCTCAACCAGCGTTTGGATGGCTGCTTCGGCATTGGCTACCAGTTGTTCCACGAAGGTATCGTTGGGCTCGCCGGTTTCACCGGCTACGATGGGGAAAGCTGCATTATTCAACACCGCGTAGCCTTGTGTGGCAAGCATCACGATGGAATTGGATCCCAGCCGGGTATAGGTGTAGGGAGATCCTGTAACCTGTCCGGCGCCATCGGTGGTCAGAAACTCCCGGGGATAAGCCCAGAAGATGGTGGGTAGCGGTTCATCTACCCCGGGGTCAAATCCCGGCGGCAGGAAGAGCTCTCCCGAAAGGGGGATGCCGTCGGCACGTTCGAAATGGATCATCTCCTTTTGGAGTTCCCTGAGCTGTGGGAAGGGCTCCGGGAAGTCGGTGATCTGTGTCATGGTGTCGTTGCGCAGGTCGCGAAGATAAAAGTTGGGGTGTTTTTCCACCGATTCTCTGCGGGTGATCACCAGTCGCCGGTCGGGGTCGATGATCCTCACCGGGCTTTCAAAATATGGTGCTTCGCTTCGCCAGAGCCTGGTCGTTTCACCGGTATGGAAGTGATAAAGGTCAACAAAAGGTCTGTTGCCTTCCGGAGAAGCCCCGGTGCCCACCAGGAAAAGGTCGCGGCCGTTTCTGTCAAACATCAGCACACTTCGTCCGTACTCGTTGAGGGTTGTTTGCAGGTTACCCGGATCGCCGTAGCGGTCTTCGGCAGACCTCTCACGGATGAGTGTTAGTCCTGCTGCCGGATCGGCGGGATGGAAAGAGCTCATTTTGGCCATGCGCGTGGGTTGCCAGAACTCGCTAACCAGTGCAAAGTCCCTGTTTCCCCATGTGATACCGGAATAGCGGTAATTGGTTTTGAATCCGGCGAGCGGTTCACCTTCAAATGGTGCTTCTAAGAAAAATACCTGGTCGCGAAACTCAGACTTTGTATTGGGGTCGCCGCCATCCAGTGCTTCCACCCAGTACAGTGTGGCAGGTGCGTCGTTGCGCCATGAAATGCTGCGCACCCCTTCGCGTGTAGCGCCGAAGCCGCGGGGCATTTCTTCCGTAACCGGAATGTCGGCAATGGTGCGAACAGGATTGCCTTGCACATCTATCACCTCATAGCGATGGGCAAAGCGTGAAAATGGGACGATATAGGAATAAGGTTTTTGCAGCGTGGTTACCCGCAGAAAATTGCCGTCGGGTGATGCCTGGAATGACCAGATGACGGTCGGCCCATAAATTTTTTCACTATTTCCGCGGAGGTCGGTCTTGTGCAATTCTGCCACCGTGTAGTAATCAAAAATGGCTTCGTCGTACTTGTCGCTGAGCAGATCCTGGAATGTCCGCACTGCAGCACGTCTGCCCATGCTTTCCTGGATAACGGGGCCTGAGGCAACCTGCGGCCGCCGGGGGGCAGGGCCGCGGTCAGCATAAACGGCCGTAAATACAATGGTTTCGCTGTCGGAAAGCCAGTTGAAGGAATTCCCCAGGACGGCGTTAATTATGGGTTCGGTAATTTTCTGCGCATGGGCGGTTGCAATATCCAGCCACCATAATTCAATGCCATTGTCTGCGGTATGCAGAAAAGCCACTTTGTTGCCGTCGGGCGACCATGATGTGGTGGTGATCTGGGGATTTTCAGGCAGTCCCGTTACCTGGCGCGGATTGCTGCCGTCGATATTCATCAGCGACATGCCCGTGACAAACCAGGAGCTGCTGGGTCCGTTGGTACGGGGATCGAAACGGATGCCACCGAGTCGAAGTTCTTCCTCTGCCAACACCTCAATACCCGGCAAACCGGGTCTTTCCAGCAGCAAAATTACATTGTTGCGCGGACTGATGTTCATGGTTGGAGTGGTAGGCGCATCCACCAGATCGATAATTTCCTGCGGGGGTAAACGGTAGGTCATCTCTGTTTGTGCAGAGAGCTGGGCCCCTGAAATCAACACAAAAGATATACAAAACAATATGAAGCTTTTCATAATAATAATGATTGAATGAAACGTGAGAATAAAAACCTTGCAAAATAGGAATTATTCCGTAATGATTGACTTTTTTTAACCACTGATTTAAATGCCTTTGTCGAAAAATGGCTTTAGCATCCATACCCACAAGGCCGCGGCAATATATGACGCGAGCGTGCCCCACCACAATCCGATGACCGGGAAGAGTGCGCCTGCCACGAAGCTGTATATGACAATGTTTGTGGACGCCAGCAGCATTACCTTGCCGGTGGCCCTGGCAAAAGGATAACCGGCCGACATGGTGAGGATCACCATGGAAGAGAGCATCATGGCCGGGAAGGATGCAAACAATCCTGCCCAGAAAGCTGATCCTCCGCGGGCTACCAGCACGGAAACCCCAACCACACTCCCGGCAAACAATGCCCTGAACAGAATCTGTCCCACCGAATAGCGTCGCTTGATCTTCCCCAGGGAAGGGATCTTCTGCACCTTCTCTGCCAACAAATAGGTGCCAACCGCTCCGGCAAAATACAAGACCGACCAAACAATTATGCCGGTTTCCTGAAAGAAAGAAAACATCAATGCCAGGATGACCCACGCCGTCAATCCGGAGCTGAGTGCCACAAGCAGGCCTTTGGAAGCCAGGCTGATAAATATATACAGGAACATGGTGCTCAGGAACATGCCAAGGGGGACTGTGGTAGTGGCTTCGGCTGCAAATTCCGGACTTTGGGTAATGCCAATAAAAAGCAGGGAAGTAAAGATGGTGGAGGGCAGGTTCCCGATCATACCGCCAATTTTCGATCCCATCTTTTCCGATATCATGGTTGCGAGTGTGATCCACACACCCGCTACGATGACAGAAAGGATCAGTTGCTGGATAAAAACGGCAGACATTTTACTTATTTTGACAGCAAAAGTAGGTATTTTGCCATTTCGTAAAAGAAAAACCTGAAAAAGCGACTCGCGGGGTTTTCTAATATCAGAGAAATGCTTATTTTGGTGGCCGCTAAAGAAGTTTATCCCGCGACCCCGAAAGGCATTCATACGCAGTTTCATATATATTCACACATAAAAGTTTTTGAGATGAGAAAAGATACACCTATTCCTTCGGCAGTTGTAGACAAGTATGTTGAACAGATGGGCCTAGAAAATGTGGGCAGGGCCTCCATCCGGGAGATCAAGCGCCTGGTGGACTTTGTTGAGGCAGAGACAGGGGAGCGTTATGTGCGCATGGAGATGGGCATTCCCGGCTTGAAGCCCACGCAGATTGGGATTGAAGCAGAGAAAGAAGCACTTGACAGGGGAGTGGCTGCCATCTATCCTGATATTGACGGAACGGCCAGCCTGAAAAAGGAGATCAGCCGGTTTGTAAAGCTGTTTGTCAATATCGACGTTCAGCCCCATGGGTGTATACCCACCGTGGGGTCTATGCAGGGCAGTTTCGCCACATTCATGACCGTTACCAGGATGAACAAAGACAAGGACACCATTCTTTTCCTTGACCCAGGGTTTCCGGTGCATAAGCAACAGTGCCGTGTGATGGGTCGAAAGTTCGACAGTTTTGATGTATATAATTACCGTGGCGACCTATTGCGAGAAAAGCTTGAGTCGCATCTGGCCAAAGGCGATGTTGCGGCTTTGCTGTATTCCAATCCCAACAATCCTTCGTGGATATGTTTTACAGAGAAGGAGTTGAAGATCATCGGGGAGCTGGCCACAAAATATGATGTGGTGGTGATTGAGGATCTGGCTTATTTTGCCATGGATTTTCGTCAGGACATGTCCCGTCCCGGCGAGCCTCCTTATCAGCCCACGGTGGCCAATTACACCGATCAATATGTGTTGCTGATATCCAGCTCAAAGGCCTTCAGTTATGCCGGACAGCGGATCGGCATGATGGTGATTTCCGATGCTTTGTTCGCCCGGCGTTCCAAAGATTTATTGCCCTATTACGGGATGGAGCAATTTGGCCGGGCTATGGTGTTTGGCACCATGTATGCCCTGAGTTCCGGCACGGCCCATTCGCCGCAATACGCCCTGGAAGCCATGTTAAAGGCGGTTAATGACGGAGAATACGATTTTGTGGAAGTGGTCAAAGAGTATGGTGAGAAGGCGAAAATCATGAAGAAGCTCTTTACTGATAATGGATTTCGTATTGTATACGATAAGGATGAGGACAAACCCCTGGCCGACGGGTTTTACTTCACCATATCCTATCCAGGCTTCACCGGAGAGGAGTTGATAGCGGCATTGGTATATTATGGCATCAGTGCCATTTCCCTTGCCATCACCGGCAGTGAGCGGTTGGAAGGACTGCGTGCCTGTGTATCGCTTGTGAGCCGTGATCAGTTTCCTGATCTGGAGTACAGGTTGAAAAAGTTTCATAAAAACCACAAAGCCGATTGACAATTATCGATTGTCGATTATCAATTTTTCACTTGAGAATACTAAGGTACATTACCGGGTTGGGTTTTATTTCATTATTTAACCGGGGGGCCAATCATTTAACGGGAAATATTTTCAGGTTTTTTGGTTTGTGTTGATGATTTGATTATTTTTGCACACGCAAAAAACGAGGTTCTTTGGAATCATTTGGAGAGGTGGGTGAGTGGCTGAAACCAGCAGTTTGCTAAACTGCCGTACCTTTACGGGTACCGGGGGTTCGAATCCCCCTCTCTCCGCCAGCATCTGATAATCAAACCACGTTAGTGGTATGAAAACCGAAGGGGGCATGCAGAAAATTTATTTTCAGGCATGCCCCCTTCGGTTTTCATATACCGGCGATAGCCGGTTTGATTATCAGATGCTGGGACCTTCCCCTGAGGGGATCAGCGCAGCTAATCCCCCTCTTAGAAAATATACATTTTCGATAATACCAGCGATAGCCGTTTTGATTATCAGATGCTGGGACCTTCCCCAATGGGGATCAGCGCAGCTAATCCCATTGCGGGGAGTTTTTTTAAAAAAAGTATTGCAATGTCGGGCATAATGATTATTTTTGCACCACTTTTTTAAGAAAGCTCTTTAGAAAGAAAGATTTCGGGGTGTAGCGTAGCCCGGTTAGCGCGCCTGCTTTGGGAGCAGGAGGTCG
>REEA01000187.1 GCA_007695305.1 Bacteroidia bacterium | reverse complement strand
TCAACACGTCGGCAGCGATAGGGAACTCGCCTTTCATAAGCGGGTTCCATTGTTCGAGACCGTCAACGGTCTGTACGTAGGTTTTGATGTCCATTTTGCCATCGCGGATCTTCGTGTTATTGATGTCGTTGGTGCGCGACAGGATGTAAATCTCTTCCGAATAGCGTTCCCAAACCTTTTCGGGCACCGGCACTGAGAGGCGCGACATGCGGTAGTGTTGTTCGTCGAAATCCTGCCCGAATGTACGGAATTCGAAACGTGGCTTCGATATCTCTCCGATTTTCATTTTCTCTTTGCTCATGTCTCAGGTTTTTTTTAGTCCACTGGTTATCAAAAATGATTAAACAATTATCACAAAATTTCCACCTGAAAGTGTAGTGTTTTAATATTGATGTTTGCATGGAGTCGCCCTCTTTTTGCCTTTTGGATCATAAGGGCGACACCCCATGCTTTACATCAAATATCAATCAATCACACCACTACTTTGGTGCTTAATCAATTGCTACTCCGTCGAGGCTTACATTGTCTAAACGATTGTTGCCGCTGTCATTGGTATTGCCCTCACCTACAAATAGAATCCTGAATCGGGTATTCGGATTGTCATTCAATTCTTCATATTCCGACAAGTCGAATGTGTTATGAAGGTAGCCCTCCTCCTCAGGCAAGGAAGGGATATAATATGGTTCAACCACTGTTGTCCAGGAGGTTCCTCCATCAGCGGACACCTGGAATTCCTGCGCCTGGCTGCCATTTTCTGTTCTTGTTGTGGCAAACATGAAAACAAGGTCCTTATAACCTGTTGTAGGCAGTATGAACAATGCTTCCCTTGTTGCAGACGGGTTACGCAGACGTAAAACCGCTCCCATATCCGGCATCTGGCCCTGGCGCAGGTTCCAGTTCGAGACCGGGTCGGCTTCCCTGTGCGTGCGGGTGTCAACATAGCCTTCTCCTTCGCCCGGATAGGAGATTGTAGCACCTCCAAGGTTGTGTATGGTGTAATCTGCGGGGATCGGTTCTGTAAGTGTAC
Organism: Bacteroidia bacterium; assembly: GCA_007695305.1. GTDB lineage: Bacteria > Bacteroidota > Bacteroidia > Bacteroidales > UBA7960 > PUPG01. The sequence goes on along the minus strand of REEA01000187.1, from coordinate 7,064 downwards.
CACCGGGTAGTTCATTGAAATGCCAGTAGTATAGCAATTCCGCTTCACCGGGCTCCGGTGGCGGAGGTGGTGCAAGTCCATCATCTTTGACGCAGGAACTAACAACGATTCCTGTAAATATAGCGCTTAACACTAAACTCAAATACTTTTTCATTGTGTTCAATTTTAATTTCATTTTGAAAATTTCTTTTGAAATAAGCATATTCTATCCTGTTTCTTACCTGCCACTAGAATGCAACCTGGAAACGAACACCTATCCAGTGGAAACGTTCGCCCGGTTCCCGGTCACTCTGAGCCGGATCGATCAGAAATGGGTTACGTGTTGGGTTGCCATTCTGGTCAAGACCTGTAACCAATCGACCGCGCTGATTCGCGTAACGGTCAAAGTTCAGATAACCATAATTGACTTGCAGCTTTACGTTTTTAGGGGCGTAGTAATTGATGGCAAAGGTGAAGCCTTCACCTGAACCACCCATTACTCCCCAATCAGCGGGATCATCACTGCCATTTTTGTTATTAAAGTCTGAGTAATCATATCGAAGGGCTATTTCCACATCACCCCATGGCTTGCCATTGATCGGTTGTGTATATTCTCCCTGGTAGTTGTTGTAGAGCTGGGTTCCGCCGAATAGCAGGTAGCTTCCCATAATGTAAAATCCGCTAAATTGCTCTGAGTCCAGATCCATGCCCGTTGCAGGGTTAACGTCGCGATTAACATTTGCCATGATATATTCGGTGGCAAATCTGAAGCCTTTATAGTTACCGGCAACTTCAAAATTGTATACCTGGTAATTGTCGGTATATAGCATCCGGTCGGTATCCAGGTACTTCTTTCGGTTGATATTGCTGTTTGAACGGGAGTCAAAACGGACGGAGTTAATGGCTGAATCGTGTGTTTTTGGTGTGCGGTAAGATCCGGCAACTCCAAAGTGCAAACCCCTGTCAATTTCGTGCCAGAAAGGGATAAATGTTAATTTACCGGTAAGGGAATAGCCTTCGTTGATACCCAGTCCGGCATTGTTGTCTTTTCTGTTCTGCACGGCTTCATAATCACCGACATCCTGGAAGTGTAAACCACCTACACCAACAAAATAAGGGCGGTGATAGTGGAACTGCAGTCCGAGGTGGCGCGATGGGGCAATCGTCCTAAGAGCTGCAGGCCTCTCCATGAAGGTAAGCCAGCGGGAAGAAGTGTTTTGTTCCATCGAAAAACGCTCTTTGAAGTTACCAGCTTTGATGTCTAATCGTGGTGATGCCCTGTAAATTAGGAATGCATCTTTCAGGTCTGCCAGTGCATCGGCAAAGTCCATGTCGAATTCAGCTTCCCATTTATCGGTCAGTTCAGCCTTGAATGCCACTCTAACTCTGCGCATCGCGACGCCATTGCCTATGTCGTTCCAGGTGTCGCCGAAAAATGCTGCTCCATCGGCCTGAACCCTTAAGTCAAACCACATCTTGTAATCCTGGTCAGCGCTCTCAAAAATCAGAATACCATCACGCTCCTCTGCTGTCAGCGGAGTTCTGTTTACCCGCCTCCCATACTGATTAAATCTTACACTATGGACCAATTCAGCATTAACCACGGTTCTGCCCCCTATAACCAATTCTTTTGGGTCGTGATCTTCGTGTGTGAAAATAAGCACCAGCGATGAATTCTCCGGTACTTCAATGCTGTACCGACCGGTTGCATCGGTTGATACAACTGTGATCGCCCCTTTTAACCTTACCGAGGCTTCAGCAATGGGCTCCCCATCCAGGCTGGAAGTAACCAGCCCCGTTACCGTGCGCGACTGTCCGTATGCAAAAGCAGTCAGACAAATCAGCACGCAAAGCATCATAAATTGTTGAACATTTTTCATTGGTGTAAATTTGTTAAGTTAATGGATGAAAATGACGTTGATTGTGTGAAGATTCTGTTATCCTTCGTTTATAGATTGGTTAAGAAATCGTGTACATTGGCTCTTTCTTTGAGTCCCATTTTCTTGCGTAAACGGTAGCGCGCTATTTCAGTGCTTTTGGTCGAGATATTCATCAGGGTTGCAATTTCTTTGGATGAGAGGTTCAGGCGCAACAAAATGGCAAGCCGTTTTTCCTTCTCTGTAAGATCCGGGAATCTTTCTGTGAGTTTCGTTATAAAATCCTGGTGGGTTTGCTCGATCTTACCATAAAAATCGTCAATTTCCTTGCTGAACGACATCCGTTGTTTCAACCTGGCTGATAAAGCCTTTAACTCCCTGTCACGTTTATCAATATCTTTTTCGCCGATAAGACGGCTGATCTGATCACTGACACTCTCCAAAAACTTTTTCTGATCGCTGATATTCAGCAGTATATTATTATACTCCTGTCTTTTGATCTCCAGTTTGTTGCTCAGCATGGTGTTTTCCATCTGAATGGCATTGATCTCCATGTCATTGAGCGCTTTTTGGGCATTGAAGTATTGATTTTGCTGTGTTAACAGTTCATTTTCTGTTTTCAGCCGCATTTTTTGCTGACGGAAAAACAGGTAAACAAGTAAAACAATGATGGCCATTGACAGGATAAGCAAACCCGGCAAGACCATGTTGATTTGTTGTGCCATATCGGTCAGCACCGAAGGCTCAGCTATAATGACTGGCATTTCAGTTATTTCTTCCGGTATCTGTTTTGTGACGGCAATCCCGAAAACGTTTTGAACGAAAAACAGGGCAAAAAATGTAAAGATCCCTGCCGTGATGGGAGTGATGATCCAGCCCAGTGCCACGCCGCTCAATGTCCTGATCTTGATTTCCCTGGCACCTTTTACAAGACCGATTCCCAAAACAGCGCCAATCACTACCTGTGTGCTGGAAACCGGTACAAGTGGCAAAGGCGGAAGACCGATTGCCATGAGCATCTCGGAGAAACGGATGGATGAAAACAGGAATAGCACCAGTGCCTGGGCGAGTACGACGATGAAAGCTGCTTCGGGAGTGAGCGCCAGGATGCCCCGTCCTACCGTCTGCATTACCCGCTCAGAATAAGTAAAAATACCAACTGCTATGGCTAAGCCACCAAAAAGGAAGAGTATCTGGACGCCATCCAGGGTAAAAATGCCAAAATTCAGTAAAATATCAGGTGCTGAAGGGACAAATACTCCCATTACATTGGCAATGTTGTTTGCGCCGAGACTATAGGCACCAAATGCACCCGCCATGATAAGAGCAATCCGGATATAGGTGTCCAGCTTGATCACGTGAATCTTTGTTCTCCTCAGTGTCTTTCTCAGTAAAATGTACAGAATGGCAGCGAAAAACATTCCGAGTATGGGACCACTCACCCATGTGCTGACAATTTTTGTGAGTACGGTATAATCAGTATCACTGCCGGTAAAAAATGTCCAGCCCAGGATGGCACCAACCACAGCCTGGCTTGTGGATACAGGCAGCCGTGCGCGGGTCATCAGGAAAACAGTAAATCCTGCAAACAGAGCAACCGTGAAAGCACCTCCAAGTGCATCCACTTCACCAAGCCCTGTGAGTGTTTCCGAAGCCCCACGGCCCTGGAATACTGCCCCCAAAACCACAAAAATGCTGGCTATCCATGCTGCTCGTCTGAAGCTGATCATCCTGGAGCCAACCGCCGTACCAAAAATATTGGCCGCATCGTTTGACCCCAGTGACCAACCCAGCAATAATCCGCTTGAAATAAAGATTAAAAACAACATGAAAAAACCCTTAATAATTAATGTCTCTGTGCAAATTAAGTTGTTCGTTTGATCGCCATGATGGATAAAACATCCGCTACCCGTTCTGCCGCATCCGACAGGTTTTCAATATGCAGCGTGAAGTAACGCAAATGAAATTTCTCACTCAACTTTTCAATGGGTAACTCCTGGAAAACCCGTCTCTTAATGGAATCTGCCAATTTGTCTGCCTCTTTTTCATACAGATATACACGGTGTATCTTCTCTTTCACCAACTCCGGACTCCTGAAGTACGCCCGCGCAGCAGGAACAACAGACTCTATTGCCGCAGCCGACAATTCACTCAATTTGACAAAGTCCTGGTTCAGTTCCGCAGGGATCTTTGGAACTTCCACATCAAACTGAAACAAACTCTTTTTGGCCAAATCAATGGTATTGTCTAACTCCTCCAGCAAGCGCATGATATCTCCCCGTAGCTGCGGCATAAGCGATTGGGTGTACAATATATTCTCTACTTTTCGCCGGTAAATGTCTGCATCGGTTTCCAATGCCGATAAGGTTTTTAAATTATCCACAAAGTTTTCCCTGTTTCCGTAGAGATAATTTTTCACACCTTCCTTGAAAATGATGGCACCACGGTCAATGGTGTTGAGAAAATTGTCAATTAACTCGATGGATTTGTTCGCGTGCTTAAAAGGTTTCATGGCAAAATCTTTTGATCATTGGACGAGGCAAATATATGTATAAATTTATAGCTTAATGATTATTTTATGTATAGTTAGTGTTTTTAGGACAATAATTATATGTAGAGTATAAAAAATATGTATATAACTGATAATAAGAATAATATGAAATAAATGTAGATATAATTATAGCATTTATTCAAATAAATTAATTTATTGTAGTGTATGTGTAGGGTTTTATTATGGTTTGTTAACGGAGATCCGGGGGTTGGTATTCAGACATTCTTTCCTGATGTTGTTCACGCAATACATTAAATTTTTATGAATAAAGGTTGTGATTTTGTTTTGACCGAAAAGATTAGTATATTGCAACTGTTTTTCTGGTAAAACATCTTGTTTTTTTATGACCTGTACAGAACTCCATATACTACTCAATTACTTCTAATAACCAACACCTTAAAACGATGAAAAAAAGAGTTCCGCCATAATCTTTTGACTGTAGTTCTTTTTAAAATTTTGCTACAATAAAATTTCTGTATAAACCAAAACCAAATCAAATCTTATGAAGAAAAATGTACAATTGGCCTTCCCAATGGTGATGGCCTTATTCCTGTTTTTTAGCCTGCAAAGCTATGGGCAAGTGTATGAAACAACGTTTGAGGTTGATGATAACTGGGGTTCTCCCGACGGTGGTGGTATGGGTAGTTACAACGATAAGACCTATACTGATGGCGACTGGTTCTTTGAATCAACCGAGGCTTTCAGAGGTGGTGCCGACGAATCCTTTGGCGGTTCACCTTATTCTTTCCGCGACCGGGGTGATTTCTCCGTGAAGAACACAAACGCCATTTCCGGCATGACGGGCTTCAGCCTCCAATTGCGCGACTGGATGCTGGGAAGCGGTGTTGCACGCGACCTGAATATCAGTTATGACGGTGGTGATAACTGGGAAACCGTTGCTATAATTGACAAGGCCTGGTTTGATGAATACCAGGTTTATCAGGAGTATCTGTATATTTTCCCGGGCGGCGAACAGGACTTTGCTGCTGACGACTTCCTGCTGGAACTGGTGGGAGGAAACGGCGCCAACTCAAGCCGTATCAACATCGGCCAGTTTGTGGCCTTGGGTGAAATGGACGCTGTGGCAACGCCCGGCTTTTCTCCCAATGGAGGATCTTTTTATACCCCCGTTGAAGTTAGCATATCTACTGCCACGCCCGGTGCAGACATTTTTTACAGCATGGAATCTGACGCTGGTCCCTGGACCGACTATGTCGATCCAATTACAGTAGATGAAACAACAACCATCTGGGCCTATGCCAGTGCAGAAGGTATGGACGACAGTAATGTGGCCAGCGCCCACTTCATCTTTCCTGATGTAACAGAGGTGGCAACTCTCGCAGAACTCAGAGACATGCCTGATGACGGCACGGTTTACATGTACACAGGTGACGCCGTTATTGTTGCAATGGATGGATTCAGAAACAGGAAGTTTATCCAGGATGCCACCGCAGCCATTTTGATAGACGACCAACCGGGCACCATCACAACAGAATATGACCTTTATGATGTGATCACAGATGTGGTGGGCAAAATAAATATCTGGAACAACATGGTACGCTTCCAGCCTGAGGCCAATGCCGCGCCGGCAACGGAGAATACGCCCGTTGACCCTGTCGTTTTTACTATCGATAATTTGACATCAGATGACCAGGCAAAACTAATTCAACTCCAAAATGTAACTTTTATTAATTTGGATGAAGACGAAACTTTCAGCAATGGAGCCAATTACACCATCACCGATGGAGAGAATGAAATGGTTTTCAGAACTGAATTCTGGAATGTTGATTATATCGGTGAGATCATTCCGGACACGCCATTGAATATTACAGGTGTGATCATCCAATTCGAGGAAACAATGCAAATCGTGGCAAGATTTGCTGATGATATGGAAGATTATGAAGATGTTCCTGAAGATCCGGATGACCTTGAACTTGTCCATTTCTTCTTCTTTGGTGGTGATATTCCAAACAATACCCCGTTGGAGTCACTGGAGTCCACATTCCAACAAGTAGAGAGTTCATTATTAACTTACCACTCTGCCCTTGATGGTTATCCTTTCAACCCTGATCATCCAAATTGGCGGAAGGCTTCCCTTGAGCGCAGAAATGCACCAACGGAACTCAACTACCGTCCTGAAGGGAATGATGATATTCCCTTTGAAAATGCAGGGATGAGAGGAATACAAGTCAGACAGCCTTTCACAGGTGACGGAGGTGAAAATACCGTTTTTCTCCATCTGCCCACCAATGGGTTTGAGCACATCATCCTGCGGTTTGCTGCAAAAGATCAGGGCGACGGCCCCGAGCTGATGGCAGTAGAAGAGCTTTTAATCGACTATGCCGTGCAAGAAGACGGTGATTGGCTCACAGCAGGACTGGCCGAAACATCGCTCACACTGTTGCATGAGGAATTCCAGGTGTTCACTGTTAATTTTTCCGGTATAGAAGATGTCAATAATAACCCGGACTTTGTTGTAAGAATCCGTTTCGACGGTCCAAATCTTGATTTGGATGACGGTGATAGGGTTGCTTTCAATAACATCAGTCTTGAAGGTGTACCCATGGATATGCCTGACCTGTTCCAGGTCACTTTCGTTGTTGAGGACGAAGACGGTGTATCCATTGATGATGCCACTGTTACCCTGGGCGATGTCA
>REEA01000153.1 GCA_007695305.1 Bacteroidia bacterium | reverse complement strand
GCGGATAGGCTTCCCATCCATCATATTAAAAAAGCAAAGGGAAGGAAAATGTTTTTTAGATGGTTTAGAGTTGAAGGTTTAAAGTTTAGTTGAGACGAAACATACCTTGTCCTGTATTTCTTAACTTTAATTTAACTCAAAATTTCAAAAAATGGGGCATTTTTGAAAACCTGAAAAGCTTGTACCAATTTAGAAAACAGCATGAGTATGAAAAATTGCAGAATGAAATATAATAAGACAAAAATGCCAGAGCACTTGCCGGTTAATCGGTTTAAACTGCTTCGATCAGCAACCATGTACGTATTGATTTTACTCAGTTTTATCATGGTTCTGCAATCTTGTGGAGGTGTAATGACCCGCATCGTTGTTCAAGATTATGAATTTTCTCTTGATTATTTTTCTTTTAGCGGCAAATATCTCGACATTTCCAAAGAAACCGAGAATGCCCGTGCCACCTTCTGGAAGCCTGACGGTAGCATTGTTTTTATTACGGGCAGGTATTCCAATAATGTAGCAGCTTATAAACTAAGTGATCCCTGGCAAATTCACACAGCAGAATTTTTGCACGATGAAGAGGTCCCGGGTGAATTTCAGCACGGATTGTATTTTCGGGAAGATGGCATCATGATGTGGGTTTTTGACCGCACGAGTATCTGGGAATTCACCCTTAATACTCCCTGGGATATAACCACCCGATCGGAGGGAGTAAACCACGACCTCAGCCATTTTGTCCTGCGCGGGCATGACATTGATTTCAGGCCCGATGGCACCATTTTATTCATTGACGATCGAAATGCAGGTGCCGTATTTGAATACACGCTGGCAACCCCATGGGATGTAGCATCTGGCTCGCTCACCTACACCCTCGATATCAGTGATCAGCAAATTGAAGTTAGAGGAATTGAATTTTTAAAAGAGGGAATCGTAATGATGCTCATGGATACCGAGCGCCGGGCTGTGTTGCAATATAACCTAACTGAACCTTACAACATCACTGCTGCCACTTATGCAGGCGCTTTTGATGTAAGCAAACAGACTCTCCAGGGCCGCGGATTGAGCTTCAGTGCCGACGAAACCATCATGTATGTTACGGGTAGAGATGAGGAGAAGGTTTTTCAGTATGAAATGAAAAAAAACTGATTCTGCTACTTATTAGGAAAAACCTTGTTTTAATGTGTTTATAATAGTTTTACCGGCAATAGTTGACTTTTTTTGGTTTACTTAAGGCAAATTAAATGTCGCTCAGCATGCTTTTATTTGCCAATTGTATATTCGTCCAGCACCGTTCCATCAATGCCGATTGCCGATAAATGCATCTGGTCGTAAACTATTTCGATCATCCAAACATGGTATTCTTTAGCTCCGAAGCCACCCTGCATGAACCACCTGGTCATATCAGGTTCGCGAAGCGGAGCACCAAGGCCTCCTTCACCAATATAGACAATCCCATCTGGGTCTAAGCGGCCATTTAATATGGGAAGTGTTCTTTTGAGGCAATGGCCGTCAGATTCTATCACAAGGTCTGGCCGGTGTTGATCAAACAGGGGTACCCAATATTCGCGCACACGGGCAAAGCGATAATCATCAGGGTCTTTTACTGCCGGGAAAGCCGGTTTGTGATAATTTACAAGCATCCACCGCTTGTCTGCCCTGAGCTTAGGCAGTTCTTCTTTAAGCCAGTGGTATTGCATCCCTCCCAAAGATATTTCCGTGTTCAGCGTAATCAGTGAAACATCAGAACCTATGTGCGTGGAGTAAAAGTAATTGAATGCTGTGCGACCGTTGATCTCATCACCAAGGTAAAAGTTTTCAAAAAAGCCCAATTCTGTATCGTGATTTCCCATGGAGATGATCATGGGCAGGATACGACCTTCTGCGGTTGTGGCCAGCTGCAGGTCCTCAAAGTACCAGTAAAGATGCCTCCAGTCGGCCGTTGTGCCATAATCGGCACCATGAACAAAAGCATAGATATCAGGATGCTCATCAACCAACTCACCGATGAGGGTTTTCAGCCGCTGCCGTTCTTTATGTGGTGTGCGCCCGGCATAACGGGGTTTTTCGCCACCCAGCCGCGAATCGCCGCCGGCAAGCAAACGGATGTTTTCTAAATCAGCAGGCGCTGTTATGAAATGGTATTCATCAGAAAAAACACCGTCGTTCTCTACCATAAAAAAATATGCAGTTCCAGGTAATAAACGATGCAATTCGGCATGGTGGTAATAGCCCTCCGGAACGCCTTCTTCATAATCCATTGGTTTCATGGTAACCTTACCACTGCGAACTGAGGATGCTTCAAAAGAATACTTTGCCGGTAACCCACCTCTGCTTACCGTATCATAATATACAATGTTTTGACTGCTTTCAAAAAGCGATGTCCAGGAAATGATGGCATGTTCCATGGGATGCTCGGTCCATATCACCCGAAGATGAACCGGCGCAGGATGCTGTTGTTTGTTAACGTACTCACAAGCTGTGGCAAAAATGATCAGCATCATTACAGCTGTGCCGATCAGTACTTTTTTCTTTTTAAAGGGTTTCATTTTTTTGGATTTAATGTCTTGGTTAATATGCACTGATGTTTATGGGTTATATGTTCCGCGCAATGCCCCCTAGCCGACATTCTTATTTCTGTTCAATAAATCTTTAATTCGTTTAATGAGTTGTTTTGGCGCAATGGGTTTTGAAATATAGTCGTCGCCGCCGGCATCATATCCCGCCATTTGGGCATGTATTTTACTGCGCGCACTCAAGAATGCAATGACATTGCCCAGTTTAAAAGTACATAAGGATCATTAACCTTTGTTTGTGTCATGATTAACTTATAGTTAAATTGTCTGAAGTATATTTTAATGATAACTTAACATTGCCGTTGCGTTGTTCCCGAATGGCCGGGACCCTGGACATGGGCGTTTCATCAAATAATTTTTATGCTTTTTCTGTAACCCGAACCACTAAAGTACTCATAAGCATGACCCCGGATTTTCTGCATTAAACAGTAACTGCTGCATGCTATTCAGGTGATTAATGTGTAATAAAAATTTGTTATACATTTGCACCGCAAAAATAAAAATTGCTCTCGTTTGGGCTCCTTGATTTGTAAACGCCTGTTTGATATTTCTGAATTCCGAAATTTGGTCACTCAATCGGTTCCCGTTATCGGGAACTTTCATAAAAGCGACAAAATCACTGCGCTTTTTTCAAATGAACAGAAACTTGTCGCGAAGGGCATCGGGATTATGGGCAATCGGGGTTCAATAATTTCAGGGATTGTCGCTTTGGCATTTTGCAGATAGTTCTCAAACATTCTGGTGCTGATGATTAAACTGCATCGTGAACAATTATTTTGAGTAATTGTTGGTTGTGATGTTGGCCCAGGCAGGGGATAACCCGGAAAAATCGCTCCTGCCGGTTCGATTTCAGGAATCAGAAAACATGGATTGGAATCCCGGTGACAAATTTTAATAATTTGCATTGGCAGAACAGTTCAAAAAATTATTTTTACGGCAACATATTTTATACAGATAACATGGACGGTTTTTTTGTCATTGTGATTGTCTTCCTCCTGCTCAACATAGCCCTGGGGCTTTTTCGGGTGTGGCGGGGACCAAAAGTCGCTGACCGCTTGCTTACCACCCAACTGTTCGGCACTACAGGAATGGCTATTTTATTGGTACTGGCGGGTTATTTAAAGGAGCTTACTTTGCTCAATGTCGCCATCACTTTTAATGTACTGGCGATTTTATTAGTAATTGGTTTGGTCCAGGTCTGGAAAAACAAAAAGGAAGAAACCCCATGATGATAAAAGAGATAATTACTGTTATTCTTCTGGTAGTGGGTTGTTTCTTTTTTTTGGCGGGGACCCTGGGGGTGCTTCGTTTCCCGGATTTGTTTTCCCGTCTTCATGCCCTTACCAAAGCTGATAATCTGGGGCTGGGCTTTATTGCTGCCGGAATGGCGGTATATATCGCATCTCCCTGGGCAGCACTAAAGATTTTCTTTATCTGGCTCTTCACGCTCCTGGCTAGTTCCACTTCCTGTTATCTGATAGCCCGTTTCCAGAAAGAACAGAACCACTCAAAAAATGGAAAGGAGGGAGGATGAGTGTTTTGATTGACATCATACTGGCCATCCTTGCGGTTTACCTGGCCTTACAGAGCTTGCTTGCACCGAGGCTTACACAGAGCGTCTTTCTTTTCTTTGCCTTTGGGTTGGCTCTGGCGCTGGCATGGATCCGACTGGGTGCTGTGGATGTGGCCATTACTGAGGCGGCCATTGCTGCCGGTTTTCTGGGAGTTTTGTTTCTTGATGCTTTACGGGACTTTTCTCCCCGGGGTTCTGAAAAAAAGGAGAACCTTGAAGCTGTTCAAAATGCTCTTCCCAAGAATAATACCAAATCCCTCTTGCTGCCCGGAATGGCCCTTATGTTAGGATTGGGCCTCTTTTTACTCATTGCATTGGAAGCTGTTTGGAAGATTCCTGACGGCGGAGGGTTGACTGCAGCAGCCGAGGCCCTGCTGCCGGAATCGGGGGTCGAACACCCTGTTACTGCAGTCTTGCTGAATTTCCGCGCGTACGACACCTGGCTGGAGATCGGGGTCATTCTCCTGGGCCTTTTGGCCGTCTTTGCGGTAGGAGGAATAAAGATTTACCGTAAACCCGTTATGGCTACCCAAGACCCCTTGCTGCGGCAGGTAATTTTGTTTTTTACCCCGGTTTTGTTCCTGTTTGGAGCTTTCCTGTTGTACATTGGAAAAACCGGACCAGGAGGAGCTTTTCAGGCTGCCGTTTTGTGGGGGGCAATTGGTATACTTCTCCATCTGGGAGGCAGACCGGTGTTCTCGATGATACCCCGCTGGCTGGGTCAGCTTCTCCTGACCATTGGACTTGGGTTTTTTCTCATCCTGGGTTTTCTCTTTATCGCCGGAGGGGCTACCCTGTTTGAATACCCACCTGCTCACGCCGGAGTCCTGATCCTGATCGTAGAAACGATGGCGGCAATAAGCATTGCCGCGGCCCTTACAGCTATATTTGCCAATTTAAATCAAATGAACGAGGGACCGAACGAAATCGAATCGACCAACTGAACAAGAGGTATGGAAACTTATCAGATTTATACTTTAACATCCGCAGTTCTCTTTGTCATCGGCATAGGCGGAATCTTTGCGTCGAAGCATTTTATTAAAAAAATCATTGCCACCATGATCATGGGGGGAGGGGTCTTTCTGACTTTCGTCAGTTTAGCCGAACGTGATGCCCTCGCCTTTGCTGACCCGGTGCCCCACGCCCTGGTGATAACCGGAATTGTAGTGGCAGTCGCTTCCGCTGCTTTCGCCCTTGCTTTGGCCCGTCGCATTTACCAACTTACAGGAGAAGAATCTTTTACTGACGACAAATGACAGATCTACCAACATCACCATTCCCTGCCCTTTTGGTAGGCTTGCCAATTTTGCTGGCTACACTGAGCCTGTTTTTCAGCGCCAGAGTAAAGGCTTTGGTCGGCCTGACAGGGTGCTTGCTCACCGCAGGATTGGCGTTAATCGCTTTCTTTGAAGTGACGCAGCGGGGTACGGTTATCCATATCCTCGGAGGTTGGGAACCCCCATTGGGAATCCTGTTAAGAATGGATTCTCTGGCGGCAGTGTTTATCGCGATGACGGCCGTAGTGGGATTTTTTATCAGCCTTTATGCCTGGCGGTATTTCCGTGCGCAGGCAGCTACTACCGGTGGGTTCCCGCTATTCTGGCCTTTGTGGCTTTTTCTTTGGGCGGGACTGAACGGCCTCTTTCTCTCCAACGACCTGTTTAACCTTTTTGTGACCATCGAGGTTATCGGCATCTGTGCGGTGGCACTGGCTGTGCTATCCGGAAAAACGGGCGCACTGTTCGCCGGATTACGTTATCTGCTGGCCGCGATTGCCGGTTCAATGGCCTACCTTTTTGGGGTAGCTCTTCTCTACGGAAGTACGGGAACGCTGGACCTTGGACTGCTCGGCCAGGTTCTGGAACCCGGTACCACAACCACATTTTCCCTGCTGGTGATCACCCTCGGGCTTATGATAAAAATGGCCGGCTTTCCTTTTCACTTCTGGCTGCCACCGGCACACTCCTCTGCTCTTGCCCCGGTGAGCGCGCTCCTTTCGGCTTTGGTGGTTAAGGGCGCCTTTTACATTTTGCTTCGATTGTGGATGGAAGTCTTTGGGGTATCCATTACTTATGCCGCCGGACAACTCATTGGACTGGCAGGAGCAGTAGCAGTTATCTGGGGCTCCTGGCAAGCTTTTATGCAGACCAGCTTAAAGCTGATTGTGGCCCATTCCAGTGTAGCTCAATTAGGGTATTTACTGATGATTTTCCCGCTGCTGATCCTGGCTCCGGGAGTGACAGCTGATTCGGCTGAATGGCTGTCCCCGACGTGGACCGCCGGAGTCTATCAGGTCATAGCCCATGCCTTTGCCAAAGCCTCCTTTTTTCTTTCCGCCGGTCTCATCATAATGGCACTTGGACACGACCGTATAGAGTCCCTGCGAGACCTGGTGGGAAACATGCGCATAACCGCCATGGCCATAAGCATCGCCGGAGTCAGTTTAATCGGGCTTCCCCCCAGTGGTGGCTTTATGGCGAAATGGATGCTTCTGAAAGGGATATTTATGAGCGGCCAATGGTGGTGGGCACCTGTGGTACTGGCGGGTAGTTTGCTGACTGCCGGCTATGTGTTTATGCTTCTGCGTTTGGCTTTCGCCCCTGCCCGCGAGATTGGTACGTTCCGCCCGGTTCCTAAAAGTCTGGAGGTGTTAGCCCTGCTGCTGGCACTCGGTTCCTTTTTGATCGTTTTGCCGGCAGATTACCTGATCCAGTTCCTCGAGAGCAGCGAAGTCTTTGGATCCGGTATCGAATCAATACTGAAAGGAGGTGCCTATGGAAACGACTAGCATTTTGCCTTTGCTGATCCTCATCAGCTCCCTCATACCCGGTATATTGATTCTATTGTTGCGGGAGGAACAGGTCCCCATGCGTACTTTTCTGAACCTCTTTGGGGCCGTTGCCAAAGTGGGCTTAGTCGCATGGGTTTTTGCCGGGTACCTGCGCGGTGAAGAGTATAACTATATTTTCAGCCTGTCACCCGACCTGACCTTTTCTCTGCGGGTGGATCAACTGGGTCTTTTATTTGCCGCCCTCTCGTCGGTGCTTTGGCTGGTCACCACGCTGTATGCTATCGGCTATTTAGAAGGGGGACAGCACCGGAGACGGTTTTTTGCTTTTTTCAGCCTGTGTGTAACCGCCAGTACCGGCATCGCGCTGTCGGGAAATGTGGTCACCTTCTTCATATTCTATGAATTTCTCACGCTGTCGACCTATCCGCTGGTCGTTCACCGGGGTACCGATAAGGCCGTGGAAGCGGGCAGAACCTACCTTTGGTATACCATTGGCGGTGGCACTGTTTTGTTTTTGGGCGTCGTCGGTTTGTTTGTGATCGCCGGCCCAATCTACTTTGGCCAGACCGAAATTATCGCAGGCCTGGTTTCGGAACACAAGACCCAATTGACCATTCTTTTTTTCCTTATGCTGGCGGGCTTGGCGGTCAAAGCAGCGATCTTTCCTTTGCACGGCTGGTTACCCGTCTCAATGGTTGCACCGGCCCCGGTCAGCGCCCTGTTGCATGCCGTTGCCGTAGTCAAAGCCGGTGCCTTTGGGATTGTCCGGCTGGTCTACGATGTTTACGGCATCGGGACAGCCGAACAAATGAACCTGCTAACCCCGTTAGCGGTATTTGCGGCCTTTACTATTGTCTATGGTTCAGTCCGGGCCTTGTTTCAGGATGACTTTAAAAAACGGCTGGCCTACTCCACGGTCAGCCAGCTTTCATATATTGCCCTTGGGGTGGCCATCACGGGAGTCCTGAGCACCACGGGAGCCGTTGTTCACCTGGTGCATCAGGGTATCATGAAGATTACCATGTTCTTCGCGGCCGGGAACGTTGCCGAAACCTATGGCTACTATAAAATCAGCCAGCTAAACGGCATCGGACGTCGCATGCCCCTCACCATGGGGGCCTTCACCATAGCCGTCTTTGGCATGATCGGCCTGCCTCCGGTTGCCGGATTCATCA
>REEA01000057.1 GCA_007695305.1 Bacteroidia bacterium | reverse complement strand
ATAAGCTTTTCCGCCTCAAGCATAATCCTTGCGGTCAAACTAACATGACTGCCTTCACCGGTCTCCTGAAAAAAATCAGGCCTTGGAAGTTGTAAATCCTCATACAACAAGGTCGAGGTTTGCTGGTCAATAGGCATCCCGGCATGATACAGCAAATGCTTTACCTCTTTTCGGTACTTTCGTAAAGCTTTGGCTACAGGCCCGATCTGGATATAGCTCCTTTGCGAACCAACAACCGATAAAATCTTTTTCATATGGTTTTACTTAATGTCAAAATGTCAAAATGTCGAAATGTCATATATACAATATAGCCTTTCTTTGCGCTTTTTGCATGATTAACTTTTGCGGCCTTTGCTAGAAAAAAAATCTTTCACGCACAAATGGAGTGGTATTTATTTTTTCACCACAGAGGACACAAAGAACACAAAGATTTTAATTTCAAAACCAAACCTTCATCTGCTACCTGCTTACTAATTGCTCCTTACTTACTATTTACTTTAACCCACTTTTCCTCTCTCTCTTTGTCTCAAATCCAGCCTCAAAGCTACACCATTCCCACCTCTGCCATGGCAAGCGGAATCTTCAGGTTGATACACTTGTCAAGTGCGTTGAGCCGCAGAATCAGGTTTTTGTTTTTGCCAACGCTGATCACTTCTCCCTCCAGCCCTTTCATAGGGCCGTGGATAATCCTGACCGGTGATCCCGGTGGGGGGCATGACCTCAGGCAGGCCATATCTACCCCTTCTCCGTTCAACCTCTTAAGGGTGTCAATCTGATTTTCCGGTATGGATACAGCTTTCCCTTCAAAGCAGATAAAACGTACAACACCCGGAGTGTTTAAAATGTCAAAGTATGTGTGATGGTTCTCTGCAACGGTCCGCACGAACAAGTAAGAAGGCACAAGAGGTATTTCCACCTGTTTCTTGCGGTCACTCCAGATGCGCCAACGCTTAACCAGGGGCAAATACACTTCAACCCCTTTTTCGCGCAAAAAATGATAGGTGCGTTTTTCAAAACGGGAGCGGGTGTATATTGCATACCAACGCGCCCTATTGCTCATATGTGCGTATTGGATAGCCATTTTTACGGAATAATTGTCAACAAGAGAATATCTGGTAATTATTCGTTGCTGACCATTTGTATCATATTCCTGATAATGTCAATGGCAACATGGTTTTCGCCACCCTGCGGAACGATGATGTCGGCATAGCGCTTGCTTGGCTCAATAAATTGCAGGTGCATCGGTTTAACAAAGCGTTCATAATGATTCAAAACATCACTGAAAGAACGGCCTCGCTCTTCAATATCCCGCCTGATAATCCGCATCAGGCGGTCGTCTCCGTCGGCATCCACAAAGATCTTTATGTCCATCCGCTCACGCATGCGCGGATTCGACAAAACCAGGATGCCCTCAATGATCACAACCTCCCTGGCCATCACCGGAATGGTCTCTTCGGCACGAGCACAGGTCAGATATGAATAAATGGGCATCGGAATGGTCTTGCCCTCACGAAGCATATCCAGGTGCTTCACCAATAAATTGAACTCAATGGCACTGGGATGGTCAAAGTTGATTTTTGCCCGCTCCTCAGGACTCAAATGACCGTTGTCTTTGTAATAAGCATCCTGCGAAATGACAGCCACACACTCGGTCGGCAACTGATCAACAATCTTGCGAACCACAGTTGATTTACCCGATCCGGAACCTCCGGCAATTCCGATTATAAGCATATCAGGAAAAATTTTTGTAAATATAAAGAATCTTTGACAAACATGATCTTGATTTTTTCCAGTAAATAACGGTGTGGTTATATAACTGTCTTTGCCAAAACAAATATCCTTATTTTTGTTGAGCGAACAAAATACCCCGTTTTGTTCTTTTATCCGCGAAGATATGCGAAACAGCGAGGGGGCGAAAGAGGGAAAGAGAGAGGGAGAGAGCGGGTGAAAGAGAGAAGTACAAGCGCCAGGGATGGGAGATGGGCGAGGACGTGAAGGGATTGGCAGAGGCGGGAAGCGAGGACAGGAGGAAGCACAATGTACAGACAAGGCATGCCTTGTCTCAACACCAAACAAACCATGTTATACAATTTTCACACACATTCACACTATGATGATGGCAAAGAACCGCTGGAAGCATATGTGGTTGCCGCCATTGAAAAAGGCCTCTCGGCACTGGGATTCTCCGGACATCAGCCACTTCCTTTTGACAACGAGTGGAGCCTGCACCCCTCAGCTTTGCCTGAATACCTTGCCGAAGCACGACGTCTGAAAGAACAGTATAAAAATGAGATAAACATCTACATTGGCCTGGAAATGGACTATATACCCGGGCACTCTGAAGATTTTGCTGCATTGATGAAAGATGCCGGCCTCGATTACTGCATTGGCTCCGTACACCTGGTGATGAAGCCGGGCAGCACCAACCGGGATCACATCTGGTTTATTGATGGCCCCAGAGAAGGCTACTTCCATGGAATACAAGAGATCTTTAACGGCAACGTGCGTGCTGCCGTGGAAGCCTATTACGAACAACAACGGCAAATGGTGCTCACCCAAAAGCCACATATTATCGGACACCTCGACAAAGTGAACATGCATAACAGGGGAGAATTATTCAAGACCACCGAAGCATGGTATCAGGAGGCTATCAATCATTTGCTGGCCGCAATTCAAAAAACCGGAACCATCGTTGAAGCTAATACCCGGGGAGTTTATACCGGAAAAACAACCGATGTGTTTCCTGCTGTGGACATATTGGAAAAATGCCACGCCCACCGGATAAAAGTCATGGTTAATACAGATGCTCATCACCCACAGCAACTTGATCAGCATTTTGAAGAAACAAAAACACTTTTGAAACGTCTGGGATTCAGTAAAACTGTTACCCCCTTTTTTGAAAGCCCGTTATAAGAGGGCCGATGAAAAAGAAGAATTAAACAACAACACGAAACCATGATATAGAAAACAGACCAAGCTATCGGCTTCTCTAATGGCAGCGTTTAGAAAATGGAAAACAGGGTTTGTCGTTTGTTTATTCCACAATTCGTCTCAACCAGTTTTTGCTGAACCTTGCCACTGTTGCCAAATTGAAACCGCCGGCAGAAAGCTCCTCAAGGATGCCTTCTGCATCATCAATGTTTTTAACCCCTTCAGAGAACACCACATAGAGATGATAAACTTCGTGATGCCTAATATGGAACTGGATGCCAAATTGATTACTCAGAAGATTTCTGACCCTTCCCGCATGATATGGTGTTGTATATATACCGGCCTCAACTGAAAAACCATCTCCGGTTTCTATCTCTTTGCGTTTTCTCAGTACAACAGAGATTACCTCTTCTATTGCTGCAATATCTGCTTTTGTTAATGTTTCAGGCTTGTCATCCCCGGGCGGTCTTGCCACGATATGTATATCAAAGTTCTCAAGGAAGTCCCCTTCCGCCAATGCTTGTATTTCAAAGACGATGGCCCCCCCGGGCATATATGCATCCAAAAAATCCAGCTGTGTTGGGTCTATTTCAATACTGTATTTGCCGGGAGGCATGTCCATGGCATAATAGGATCCGTCGCTAAAGTTTCGAACAGTTTCCCGGAACTCATTGTCCAAACCATTAATAATCAGGCGTAAGCCTCCCTGGGGTCTGCGCTCATCATCCCTTATCATAAACACAGTGCCATCAATTACACCTGTACGATAAAATGGAATTTCTATGCGCTTATACCGGTTTGGGTCCGCAACAAATGAAAAATTGTCTTTGCCGGGCGCCAGCAGAGGATTGGGCAAAGCCTGACGTACCACTTCCATATTATACCTGAAATAACTTTGAAGCTGGTTGATCCGGACAATCCCGTCGCGCCCGACAAAAATTTGCGCAGACCGGTCCAGTCGAATGGCCCGGTAAGGGATAATCTCGTCCCCTTCATCAAAAGTGCCCGAATTGTTATTATCAACAAACAAAATAACAGAAGCACCGGAACGCCCAACCTGGTTGCGGTTGCTTGCAACCACGCGGTCAGGATTGCGATCAAACCCTAATGAACCCCTGAGGTTTTGACGGATAACAGCCCTGTCGTTGCGTAAATCTAAATTGGTGGTACTGCGAAAGGATGCCAGATCCATGATTAAACCTAAACGCATTTGTGTTTGCTCGTTGCGAAAGTCGTATGAAACATCTAGATTTACTCGCCCCCACTGTCTCAGGCTTCTCGTCATTTGTAAACTTATGTCTTCCATTGCACTCTCTGGTATGCTGTATGAAACATTCCCGCGTAAAAACATGCCCCTGACAAATACCGGCAACCCGGGTGATCGCATAAAAGTATAGGTAAGACTTCCGGTAAGAAGTCCCCTGCCGAAAACATAATCATCCTCAAACAAAAATAAAGCATCCCGGTAGTTGCCCCGGATATTCATTCTTCCAACACGCATGCTCAGGTCTGCACGGTAGCGGGTGGCACTGCTGTTCCCAAGCATCTGATGATCAGCGCCAATGCGAACACCCATCGGAATACGGAACAGGGTGAACGGAGAAAAAAACGTAATCTGAGCATCTTGCTCGGCTCCCCCCATGCTGTAAAATGGATTGTCTTGATAGTAAGTATATTGTAAGTTTATGCTGCGGCCTGTTGGATACATCACGCTTGCAATACCCCTGTAAAAACCGTCGGGCGCAATGTCAAGGTTTAACAGGTATTGCGACATAACCCTGGCAGACAATCCACCATAAAAGAACGGACGGTCTTCTGTAATCCTTTGAATGTATTCTGTACCCGCCTTGGCCGTGAGCCATTCTGTGATACCATAGGCTACATCACCATGAATCAGCCATTTCTCCTTTTCTCCCTCACCAAGGAAAACCTCAGTTTGGCCTCCCTGAATGTTGTAAGCTACCTCTCCGGGAGGTAAAAAAGTAAAAGGAATCTGAATGCGCCGGTCAATTTGCAAAGCCTCTCCCGAGGGCGTGAAAATATTAATAACCAGCTGAGTTGTACCATAAGTGAGCGGAAACTCAAACCGATAATAACCAATTTCATTGGCCCGTTGAAAATCAATAAGACGGTTGTTGAGGTATAATTCCACTTCTGAGTCCGGCTCGGTGGTTCCATCCACAACATAACTTTCGAAAATCCTCCGCGGCTCCACAGGATCATTGGAAACCGACACTCCGCGAATACTTCTCGGCTGAATACCCGTTGTAGACATCTGGCCCGCCTGGAAAGTGGAAAACCGGGGATTATCGCGCACCACATAACGCCAACGCAAGTTACTTGCGCGCAACAAATGTGCATGCCCCGACCACGAACCGACTAAACTCCCCTGTATATCCCCCCCTAAAAGCTCAGCCCCTCCAATGATATTAAAACTCACACTGGGATTATCCGCCGAAAAACCACCGGAGATGTTGTAATCGGCAAAACCAATGCCTGCAATACGACGATCACGGTCATAAACAAGCGGATACAATATCCTGTTAACATCGCGTGATTCAATCATCTGTCGCAACCTGGCTCTTTCTGCCGCTTTTTCAACAGGCAGGGTGTGGTCTGTTTCTAAAGCGAGAGAAAGCTGATTCAGGTTTATGGTGAAAAATAAACCAAAAACCTCTTCAAAAACTCTTGGTGAAGCAAAAAAATCCATCTCTCCTATGCGAAAATCGTCGGCATCAAAAACATAAACATTGCCTTTTAAAAACACCTGTTGCTGTGTAACCATGATGCGAAAAGGCTGGTCAGGAGAAAGATACGTCCCCGTTAGCGTGAAATCACCCGGGCTGGGCTCATAATATATTTGCAAAAGATCAAAAAGCTCTAAAATCGGCAAAAACATTTTGTCAACAGAATAATCATAAAATCCAGTCACATATACACCACCAACACCCCGATAATTAAAAACAAGCAATACTTCATCCCCCTGCGGTGCCATTAGGTCTTTCGACGCTATACCGCCAATGGGGTCTCCTCCGCCCGGTGAACCTGTAACCGAACCCGTAGAGATAACAATAGTTAACAACAGTAGTAAAATGCCGCCGACAAAAACCTTTGATATGTATATTAACCTATTCAATTGCGTTATTTCATAACATAATAAGTGTTGATCATAATAGGTCAAACCCTGCAATAACCGAAGCCAAGAGCACAATAAAACCGTTCTCTTTTTGCAGATTTACGTACAATAAATACCTGATCAAAAGAACGGATTTTTAAACCACAACGACCCGAAAAAATAAATATTATTAAGGTATGGTTACCTCAATTACTTCCGTAACCGGTGGTGCCTGCACAAGGTCGGCGGGAGAAATATCGCCGCGTCGGGTTTCAAAGCTGAGTTCTACGCGGTAGTTTCCGGGCTCCAGGCCTTCGGTGTCGAGCTCAATTCTGCGCACGGCGTCGAAATAGGCGGTAGTTGTTGTTTGCCTTTCTGCCACAAGATTACCGCCGGTGTCGTACATTTTGGCCACGATGCTCCCGACAAACGGGGAATTGCCGGTGCGTTGCAGGTGCGGCAGCAGAATCAGGCGGTCGTCTTCGTGCCGTGCGTCCACCGTAGTTACATTGACTCCCGTTGTGGTATTTCCTTTTTTATAGAAGGCGGCAATGATCTGTTCGAAGCGGAAAGTGATGCGCGTGGCAATTCCATCTTCATCCGGCGCCAGGTCAATGTCGGGTGTTTGGGGGTTGGCCAGGATCCTGACCCTTGTCCAGTATGTGCCATCTTCGGCTTGTGGCTGAGGCCGCACCTGGAACCGCACGGTTTGCTGTTGCCTTGGCCCCAAGACAAATGAGCGTGGGAATGCCCGCACCCACTCGTTGATGGCGTGCTTTTGAAAGGCCTCCTGGTCGTCATAAACCATGATGATGTTGCCATTTTCATCCGAAGAGGGATAACCAAAAGCGAATTCAATGCTTACCTCCTGGGTTTCGTCGGAACGGTTTGACACGTAAACCGTGCCGATATTGGTCTGGTCACTGATAAACACAGTGGAAGGGGCAATAGACACCTGTGCTGTAAGGGGCTTGAAAGCACCCGCTACCAGGCATGCTGCCAGGAAAAACACAAAAACAGCTTTCATTGTAGTATGATTTTTATGAAACGGTTGGCTCATTGTTTGATTTTAAGGCACTTTGGCCATCAGGCAAATATAAGAAAATTAAAATAACGATTTCCTTGTTGCCGGTTTTATCACAAAGACATATTTTATATTTTACGCATTTTACTTTGTAATGTTACGCACCTGATGCCCTGATCATGTTTTTCGTTCAACAATAAGGAGAATGGCTTGCCGGTTTATTAATACAGAAAAAGCCCCAATCGGGGCTTTTTCGTATGTTGTGTTTCGCGTTTCGCGAATGTGCTTTCTTAGTTATATTCTACTGTCAGCGTGAATTCACCTTGGTATTCACCGGCAGTCTGGTCAGCAGCTACGTCGATGGTTCCACCTACCCAGAAGTAGTTGGTACCGTCTCCGTCAATTGCTTGTGTTGATCCGTCAGTTATGATTGACCCGCCAAAATCAGTGTCACCTGTACCATAGCTTACCGCGGGAGTGAACCCGATGGCGTCACCAGGACCAGTAAGGTCTTCTTTTTCCCAGCCAACCAGGATTGATGCACCACCTTCTCCGGTGAGAATAAACCTGCCGATTGCAGTTGTTGAGTTGTTGATTCCGGCACCGTTGGTTGCTTCTCCGGTTACAGGGTTCAGGTTCGGATTGTCACCTCTTGCAACTTGTCCCCAGTTGATGTCTTCCGTTTTTTCCAGGGTAAGTTCGGCAAGAACTACTGCTTTTGCTTCTGCTTCAGCGGACTGACGGTTGCCATTTTGAGCCATTGCACTTGTTGCGAATCCTGCGATAATTACTGCGGCGAAGATAATTTTGAAAGTTTTCATTGTTCTGTTTGTTTATGTGTTAGGTTTTTAAGTTTGTTTTCGAAGTTTGTTTGTTGTTTCGCTTCGCCCAGATAGTTGCAAGAGGCGTGCCATATTTTATAACAAGCTATATAACAGATAAATAAAAAAGAATGCTTCAATAATAAAGAGGGGCATGTCCTCGATTTTGAGTAAGTTGGCTTGCAAAAATGAATAAAGATTTCTTTAATCAGAGTTTGTCAGTAAAGTCAAGTGTCTGATCTGTAATGTTCGGGGTCAAGACTTGTGCAGTTTTGAAAATCAAGGAGTTTGCTAATGTAAATGACTGTTTTCAAAACAAGCATAACGCAGA
>REEA01000089.1 GCA_007695305.1 Bacteroidia bacterium | reverse complement strand
AAGAGCTGACATTCGATTTCTCTGATTACATCAACCCGCCCGATGGCAACGGAACACTGGGACAAATCATCATCTTTCCCGATTTTGATAACAGAGACCAGGATAATGTTATCTATTTCGATAACATTACATTTAATCCTGCGGGCAGTACGCCCTCCGACGGGCCCGAAGTGCCGGCTCCAACGCCTCCTGCAATACCTCCGGGCAATGTTATTTCCATATTTAGTGATGCGTTTACCAATGTGGAAGGGACTGATTTCAATCCTGACTGGGGCCAGTCAACCCAGGTAAGCATCATTGAGATTCAGGGAAATGAAACCCTGAAGTATGCAAACTTCAATTACCAGGGAACCCAGTTTGCCCAGGCTCTGGATGTGTCAGAAATGCAGTTTTTACATCTGGATATGTGGACAGCCGACGCTACTTCTGTGAATGTTTTCTGCATTAGTCCGGGACCGGTTGAAACAGCCTTTGCATTGCCCATAACACCTAATCAATGGGTAAGCTACGACATCCCCTTATCTGCATTCGCCCCTGTGGACTTGACCGAAGTTATTCAGTTTAAGTTTGATGGAGGTGATGGCACGCAAACCATCTATCTGGACAATTTATATTTTTACACCGGCGAAGTGGAAGAGGGTAGTGATGCAACATTGAGCGATTTGCAGGTTGATGGCTCTACCGTCAGCGGTTTTTCCCCGTCTATTTTAAACTATTCGGTAGTTCTGCCCGAAGGAACAACAGAAGTACCTACCGTTACAGCAACAACCAATGATCCGGAGGCTACTGCCGTTATAACCCCTGCTTCTCAAATACCCGGAACCACCAGTATTCTTGTTACATCAGCCAATACAGAAGTAGAACTCACTTACACAGTAGCGTTTAGTCTGGAAACCGAAGGTCTGACAGGTCCTAACTATCCCATTGACTTTGAACCCGGTGGTTTTGGTGCCGATTGGACATGGACCGTTTTCGAGAATGAAACGAACCCACCCCTGGAAATTATCAGTAACCCTGACCCCTCCGGGATAAACACCTCTGCTAATGTGGCCAAGTTTACTGCGCTTGAGGTAGGAAACCCCTGGGCAGGTGTAGAATCAGAACAAGGAGTTGACCTGGGTACGTTCGAATGGAGTGACGATAACCGCATTGTGAAAATCATGGTGTGGAAACCCATTATCAGCGATGTTGGAATTAAATTTGCCACCGAAACCGGCTGGGCACAGGAAGAGCTTAAAGTGTCAAATACATTGACCAATGAGTGGGAAGAGCTGACATTCGACTTCTCTGATTTCATCAACCCGCCCGATGGCAACGGAACACTGGGACAAATTATCATCTTCCCGGATTTTGCAGAGAGAGAACAAGATAATGTAATTTATTTCGATAATATTACATTTAATCCTGTGGGAGATACACCATCAGATGAACCTGATGTTGCAGCACCTACTCCCCCTGCACGTAATCCTGAAGATGTCATTTCTGTTTTCAGTGAAGCTTACACAAATGTGGAAGGAACAAACTTCAACCCTGATTGGGGTCAGTCAACCCAGGTCAGCATCATTGAGATTCAAGGCAATCAAACCCTGAAGTATGAAAACTTCAACTACCAGGGAACCGAGTTTGCAAACCCATTGAATGTTACTCAAATGGAAACCCTGCACCTGGATATGTGGACAGCAGACGCTACGTCTGTGAATGTTTTCCTTATCAGCACCGGACCTGAAGAAACAGCCTTTGTTCTGCCCATCACCCCAAACCAATGGGTAAGTTATGATATACCACTGTCAGAATTTGCCGGTGTTGACCTTGAAGATGTGATACAGTTTAAATTTGACGGTGGAGACGGAACACCTACCCTCTACCTGGACAATTTGTATTTCTACAGAATTCCCACATCCCTGTCCGACATAAGTCAGGATGCATTCACGGTTTACCCAAATCCCGTTAGATCAGGTGATATAGTTAATCTTAGCGCTCGGGCCAAACAGGTGGAGGTTTTTGATATTTCCGGAAAACTGATTCAATCATTCATGAACACGTCATCTGTACCAACTGACATTATGAACCGTGGGGTCTATTTTATGAGAATACAATCTGACAATGGTCATGTTCAAGTAAGCAGACTCATCGTCAAATAAACTTGGTGGTTATCTCAGAAAGCCGCCGGCTCATTGGCGGCTTTCTACTCTTTTTTGCACTGGATTATACATTTTTTTATTACATTTACCTAAATTTCAAAAAGATGTCTTCAGAAATCATCATCATCATCATTGGTGCTGTACTTATTCTCGTTGCGATTGTTGACAGCATTAAAATCAGAGGCACTTCCCTGGATTTAATGGATATGAAATTAAAAATCCCGTTGGCCTTATTGGGTATTTTATTAATTTTTTATGGTGCATACGCTTACGGTGTTGCAAACTATCCGGGCCAAATTGAAAGACCTGCAGTGGCCGAGAAAAGGCAAGTAGAATATCCGGTACAAAGCGTTCAGATTATATCACCGATTAAAAATGATTCTGTAAAATGCAGGATTTTATCAATGGGTGTTTATCCGGATTCACATGAGAAAGATATTTGGGTACTGTTAAAACCTACTGATAACTTATATTATCCTCAATCTGACCATACCAATACTTCGCATAAAAGAAACGGAGAGTGGCAGGTTATCACCCGGTTTGGAGGTGATAAAGGAGAAAAATACGATATTATTGTGTTTGAAGCTGACTCGTATGCGTCTGAGTTTTTTAGTGCTACCATTCAAAAATGGAATGAAATGCGATCATTTCCCGGCCTGGAATCAGATGAAATACCGGCAGGAGCCCATGAAGTCGACAGGATAAGCGTTTATTTACAAGAGAATTGCAGAGGGGTATATTGATTTACCGGTCAGATAATTACCAGAAAAAGGACAAAAAATAATGTAGAGTAAATCGGGATACATCTTATAAATTGATGATTTTTTATTACATTGCAAGGTATTTCAATGCTCATTTCAATTGATTTTTTGAAGAAGATCATACCATACCTGTTTTTGTTTTTTTTCGGATTATTTCCGGCTTTCGCTCAAATTTTTCCGGAAAAAGGTGTGCCTCTCTTAGAAAGGTTTAAGCCTGTTGAATATCACAATGCAGGTAAGATTTGGGATATTCATTCAGCCTCTAACGGCATTGTGTATATGGCGGCAGACAGAGGCTTGCTTGAATATGACGGTGCATCCTGGAATCATTTCTCTGGCAGCAGGGGTTTTACCCGGTCGGTTCTTGTAATGAACGATTCGCTGATATACACCGGATCTGATCTGGACTTTGGTTTTTGGGAAAGGAATGAATATCAGGGCTTTGACTATACTTCATTGTATCCATTCCAGGAAGACCTGCAGGACGTCAATGAAGAGTTCTGGCAAATTCAATCGTTTAAAGACGACATTCTATTTATTTCCTCGCAGAGTATTTATATATACAGGAACCGACAACTTGTTAAAATAGCTGCTCCATCCAGATTTAAAGGCAGCTATCAGGTAGATGACAGGTTGTATTTTCTGGACAAAAACAACGGACTGTTTCTGTTCGATGGATTTTCTCTAAGAAAGATACTTGATTTCCCGGAAGCCGTCCATACAGATATTGCAGGGGCTTATCAAAAGGATAATGATTTAGTGATCGTTACCCGCGATGCAGGTCTCTATAATTTTTCAGCAGACAGGCTGATGCCTATAAACAACAATTTATCGTTAAAACTGAAGGAGGCCAAAGTATTCAGCTTTGAACAGGTAGGCAGCAATCATGTTGCTTTTGGAACAGTATTAAAAGGACTTTTCATTGCCGACCTTGCAGGTAATGTAATACATCATGTGAACCGGCACAAGGGATTGCCCAGCAACACCATATTGTCTTTACACTACTGTTCCCTGGGAAAATTATGGTTGGGTATGGATTTTGGGGTTTCTTCACTGGACCTGAACAACAATATTACCACCTTTTATGATTACAGGGGAGACTTTGGTACAGGTTACACTGCCATGCTGAAAAATGGTATTTTTTATCTGGGTACCAATCAGGGTCTTTACAGTTCAAAATGGGATGACCTGAATAACAATCTGGAGTATTACAGATTTGAACTCATACCAGATACTGAAGGACAAGTATGGACTTTGGAAATAATTGATGAACAGCTTTTTATGGGTCATGACAGAGGCCTGTTCATCATTAACGGTAACGCTGTCGAACAACTCAACAATCAAGAAGGCGTGTGGACAATCATTCCATACAGAGACTATATTCTGACCGGTAATTATAATGGGATTTCCATTTTTCAAAAATCCGGGAATACCTGGCTTTTTGAAAAAAAGATGGACCTCATTTTTGGTTCATGCAATCAATTGATTGCAGAAAATGATAGTGTTTTGTGGGTCAGTATTCCAAATTTTGGTGTCATCAGGGTTCTTCTGGATGATCAGCTTAACCCTTTGGAAAGATTGATTTTTCCCTTGGAAATTTTTGATTGGCAAGATGTGTTTATTATGCAAAATGAACGGGGAATTCATGTGCTGACTGATCATCATCAATATGCATATAATAACAGCGAAAGGGAGTTTATTAAGACCGAACGGATAAAAGCTCTCCCACAGATAGATAATCTTCTGGCCGGAGTCTTTCAGCCAATTGCATTGCATCCTGATTATGAATTTTTTCCTATTTACAGTGGGTTCGCTTTACGGTATATAAAACCCGGTGCTGAACCCATTATGGAAAACCCCACTCTGGTATTGCGGAGAATGGAAGCATTCAACAATCAGGGCAGGGTAAAACTCTATCCCGGGGCAAAAATACCCTATAATATAAATAATGTTCATTTAGAGGTGATTGTTCCCAACAGGAAAGGTGTTTTGTATCAATACAAATTGGTTCAATCAGGTGTTTGGAGTGATTGGCAGCAGGATAACACTTTCGAACTTTTGGGTTTGAAATATGGGGATTATAATCTAACTGTAAGGGCAAGCATAAATGATCAGATGTCAGATGATCTGCAAATCGCATTCAGGGTGGCTGTGCCGTGGTATTTTTCGCGGTATGCTTATGCTGCATATTTCCTTTTGTTAGGTGTGATAATATATTTCTTGTACAGATGGCAAACCATAACCCTGAAGAAGCAAAGAAAAATGATGTTGATCAAAGAGCAAAACTCATTGCGGCAGCAATCAGAAAAGCACAAACATGATATTATGCTCATTGAGCAGAAGCGTTTACAGTCAGGATATGATCACCTGAAGCAACAATTAAAGAATAAAACCATTGAATTGGCTAAGAAAGCCAGGGATAGTGAAGACAAAAACCGTTTGCTGCTCAACCTGAAAGAAAAATGTGAGAAAGCGCAGCGAACCCCTGCTTTATTCGAATCTAAATGGAGAGAGATGCAACGAATCTTGGATTCGTATTTAAAAATTGAAGATAAAACATTTGAAATCCAGATGGATGAGTTGCATCAGGAGTTTTTCAAAAAATTGAAGGAAAAGTTTCCTGATTTGTCAAACAATGATTTGCGACTGTGTGCCTATTTGAAAATTGGGTTAAACTCTAAAGAAATCGCCGAATTACTGAATATTCAACCTTCCAGCTTCTATATAAGTCGCTCGCGTCTCAGAAAAAAACTCAACCTGAAGCCTGAGGAAGATTTATATAGTTTTTTAAATGATGTGTGAGCGGGTTATTTCGTAAAATCATTGATCAGCACTGTCTTCAAAAACACTTTCAATCAAGGTTTAATTGATTCAACCTCATCGGCGCTCAAGCCAGTTTCCCTGGCGATATCTTCTGTTGAGGCACCCCTTTGCCTCATAAAAAGAACCAGACGAGCAACCAGATCTTTATTATGTTGTACAGCTTGATTTGCTCGTTTTTCAGCTTCAATCTTTTGTGCTTCAATTTCGTTCTTTTTCTTTTCGGCTTCCTCTTTTTGCCTTTGGGCTTCCTCTTTTTGCCTTTGGGCTTCTTCTTTTTGCCTTTGGGTTTCTTCTATCTCATTTTTGGCCTCGGCTATCTTTCTGATCAGGCCTTTGTGCTTTTGCAAGATTTCATCACGTGAGTCCAGGATATCCCGTATTTCTTTCTCAAAAGCAAGGTTGCGACGTGACTGCTCATCGATCAGCGGTCCCTGGAGATACATGGCAATGTCCTCAAACTCTTCGGGTACCTCCTGCAGCTCAAGAATAAACTCCTGACTGGTACACCAGGCCTGATTAAACAATGTCAAAAATTGCTCCAGGCGGCTGCGACGTTTTTCCGGCAACCGGCGTACCTGTATAATATGTGCTTCGTGCGTGAGATGATCGATGAAGCTGCTTTTTACCTTCACTTTCTTTTTACTGACCGCATCCACCACATCGCGATTCACACGCACGGCCATATAAGGGATTTCAGGCATATTGTAACCCAAAATGTAGATGGCAATCAAAGGAAAGGAGCCATAATATTCGGGCGGAGGCTCTGTTACCACATCCACATCCTTTGTAGACATATAGTTGGCTCCAATGTAATTACGAAAACGCTGTATATCGCCGGGCGATTTGGATTTTTGCACTTCCAACAGTACTTTATGCTGTGTGCCGTCAGCTTGCCGGATCACGGCTTTATAATCAAGCCTGAAATAACTTAGTTGCTTGGCGGGGCTGGGCCAAACACTCTCCTGCTGGCCAACTTGTAGTTCTACGACCTCCTGGTCGAGAATAACTGATAAGACCTTTCTGGCATATTTCTCTTTTTCCATCATAAATTTAAAAGCCAGGTCGAACAAGGGGTTAACGATCTTCATGCTGATGTGTTATGGGTTTGGCATTTTGCGTTGCGCGTTTATGCAATTCATGCAAAAATATGATGATCGTTGTGAAAAAACAAACTTTTATAGATCGTATTTCGCTAATGGTCAATTATTTGCGTTAAGCGGTATTTTTTCTGTTAAAAGATTCATGACAAATGGCAGGTTCATTTTATTTCTGTTGGTCAGGGTAATCCAGGATGAAGGGCAAAAGTTATCACGGCAAGTTTAAAGACTTTCATGCGTAAACCGGCTTTCTTGACAGAATGGATTTTTTGTTTTTTGAATATCTTTGCGCCGGAAAAATAAATCAATGACATGAAATACTCTGCAATTATTTTACTTATGTTAACAGCTTTTACAGCTATATCCAATTCAAATGACCACGATCCATACATTTGGCTGGAAGAGGTAGAGGGTAAGAAAGCACTTGAGTGGGTTGATGCCCGCAATGCTGCGAGCCTCGCGGTGCTTGCCGGTACCGACAGCTACAGGGAGGTTTACGAGAGTAGCCTGGAGATTATGAATTCTGACGACAGGATCGCTGCCCCATCGCTGCGTGGCGACTACATCTATAACTTCTGGCAGGATGCCGAAAACCCCCGTGGTGTATGGCGGCGTACCAGTAAGGAGCGCTACCTGGCCGGTGAGCCAGATTGGGATATATTGTTAGACATAGACGCCTTGTCAGAGACCGGCAACGTGCCCTGGGTTTACCGCGGCGCGCGTGGCCTGGCGCCCGACTATGACCTCTATATCGTGTCGCTCTCACGCGGTGGTGCCGACGCCGTTGAGATGCGGGAGTGGGACATCCGCACCCGCTCTTTCGTGGATGGAGGTTTCTACCTGCCGGAAGCCAAAGGAGGTATCAGCTGGCTCAACGACAGCGCACTACTCGTATGGACCGACTTTGGTGAAGGCACAATGACAAGCTCGGGATATGCCAGGCAAGTAAGGAAATGGTACCGGGGAACGCCCATCAGCGAGGCCAAACTTCTCTACGAAGGCGCGTATGAAGACGTAAGTACATCAGGCAGTGTAATCAATACCGACGACGGCCGCTACGCCTTCATCTATCGCAGCATTGATTTCTACAACCGGCACGTATACTACCTTGATGGTGACACACCCATCAGGCTGGAGATACCCTCCGACGCCTCCATAAGCGGCCTGCACAAAAAACAACTTATCGTTGAACTAAAGTCAGACTGGATTGTAAACGATATCGTCTTCAGGCAGGCCTCGCTGGTGAGCATCGACTTCGAGTCGCTCATCGATGGGCACCATAGCATATCGCTGATTCACGAACCGGGGCCACGCAGCAGTATCTCAAGGGTGGCAATCACTAAAAACCACCTCTTAGTGAGCCAACTGAACAACATCGTCAGTGAGCTTTACCGTTACACATTTGACGGCAACGGATGGAGGGCGCAACGGGTGAACGCTCCGGGAATGGGTACCATACGCCTGGGATCCACCGAGCGCTACTCCGACGACTTTTTCTTCTACTACCAAAACT
>REEA01000098.1 GCA_007695305.1 Bacteroidia bacterium | reverse complement strand
GCGATCCGCGTTCCGTTATAAAGAGGGCTTATCCATTCAAGGAATCATAATGCATAAATTTCCTGTATATTTGAAACATGATTATTCTGAACCGGATTTGTTTTTATTAAAAATGCCTGAATTATGCACACATTACCATCATTGAAGAAAAATGTTTCTCTGACCGGGTTGCTCCTTGTATTTGTTTTATCTGCCCTTGCCCAGGAACGGCGTGCAATGACCCTTGAAGATGTCATGGGCTTTCACCATATACATTATCCGAGTGTGACGATTAACAACAGTGGTGACTGGGTGGCTTATGCTGCGCGGCCAGACCGGGGCGACGGATATGGCAAAGTTGTTTCAACCGGAAGTCAAACCGAATACCTTGTGGAAAGAGGTGAATCCCCCACTTTTTCTCCGGCTGGGACCCGTGTAATATTTACCCAGCCCGCCCCTTTTTCTGAAAGAGAAGGCAAAAGAGGAGCCGACCGGCCCCACAACAACGCGGTGCTGCTAAATGTTGCCGATGGCATACAAACCGTCTATGAAAATGTTAGACAGGCGAGGTTTAGCGACAGCCGTGAACTGCTTTTTGTTCATCATGCTTTCGTGGAAGACACCCTGCTTTCCGATGAACAGAACAAAAAGCTCGAAGAAGCCGGCACCCCGCTGCTCATCAGAGACCTTGACGGGCAACTGGAAAGAAAACTACTCTTTGTTGACAGCTGGACAATCGACAGCCTGGCAACCACGCTCGTGTTCACGATGAAAGACACCCTGGAATCGGTGAACGGATTGTACCGCTTCCCTCTGCACGACCTTCGCGCAACCCCACAACCACTTGATACCATTGGCAAAGCCCGGTTTGGACGGTTTCAATGGTTTGAATCGTCATCACACCTGGCATTCATGCGAGAAGATGTACTCGAAGAAGACACCATGGAAACAGCAGCACTCTATCATTGGCGACCAGGTCAGGATATACCGGAAATCATTTTGGCACAGCACGATATTCGCGAAGGATATTTTCTCCCATTTGATAACAACCTGGCATGGACCAATGACGGTCAGCGGCTGTTCTTTGGAACCAGACCACAACGATTTGCCAAAGCACCAAAAAAAAATCCAACCTTCACATCTGTGATCGACTCTCTCAGGCAGGCAGCCGCAGTAGACGTCTGGCACGGCAATGACCCATTCATAAAAACCCATGAAAAAGAACGCTGGAGCCAGGTTAGAAGGCAAAACCTTATGTCTGTGTATCATTTTGATGATAACAGGATTGTATGGCTGGCAGATGAGGTTTTCAGTCAGCTGCAGCTGCCCCGGACCGGAGACCACGCAATACTTACCTCTTCTGCACCCTATGAAAAACGCATCACATGGGAAGGCTGGTTCAGGGATGTGTATGTAGTAAACCTGTTTTCCGGCGATAAACAACTGGTTGTGGAAGAAATGCAGGGGATGACTTCACTGTCTCCCACAGGCAGATACCTGCTGTACTTCCTGGATAAACACTGGCATGTATTTGATACATCCACAGGAGAACACAGAAACCTTACCCTCCACCTGGAAGTACCCTTTTACAGCGAAACGCACGACAGACCTTCCACCGTGCCATCATACCCAATTGCCGGTTGGTTAGACGATCAATATTCGGTTCTTTTATACGACAGATATGATATATGGCTGGCCAACCTGGAATCCGGCGAATTCTCCAATATCACCGGTGGCCGTGGACGTGAAACCAAAACAAGCCTGCGAATCAGAAAACTACATGATGAGCCATTCTTCCGCCATAACGAGCAGTTGTTTATTGAAGGATTCAGCGAAGAAACAAAGGAAAGAGCAATCTATACCGCACAAACCGACAGAGAGGGGCTGAATGTGTTATATAACACAGGTCAGAATCTGCGGCTGCGCCGTCTCTCAAAAGATGGCAGCAAGATTTTATTTACCAATGAGTCGCAACACATATTTCCTGATCTTTGGATATCCGGTACCGCCTTTGAAAACCCTAAACAACTCTCCAACCTGCAGGAACAGGTTGATCAGTTTCTATGGGGAAGGGCAGAGCTTATCCATTACCACTCTGCCGACGGCATACCTTTGCAGGGAATTGTAATTACTCCCGGAAACTATGACCCGTCGCAAAAGTATCCTGTGTTTGTGTATTATTATGAGAAGTTTTCACAGCGCCTGCACGATTTCAACCAA
This sequence comes from Bacteroidia bacterium, assembly GCA_007695305.1. Taxonomy (GTDB): domain Bacteria; phylum Bacteroidota; class Bacteroidia; order Bacteroidales; family UBA7960; genus PUPG01. The sequence goes on along the minus strand of REEA01000098.1, from coordinate 6,144 downwards.
ACAGTGATCAATCACCGTCCTGGTTTTGGGTATTATACCAGCAATGGATACGTTGTGTTTTTACCCGATATTCATTTTATAGAAGGCCGCCCGGGGATGTCGGCTGTTAAATCACTGGTGCCTGCCACCCAGAGAATCATCGATATGGGTATTGCAGACCCAAATGCCATTGGCTTACACGGTCATTCATGGAGTGGCTATCAAACCGCTTACGTGGTCACCCAAACCGACTTATTCACAGCTGCCATTGCCGGTGCTCCGGTTTCCAACATGACAAGTGCGTATGGCGGCATCCGTTGGGGAAGTGGCCTGGCACGCCAGTTTCAATACGAAACCGGGCAAAGCCGCCTGGGATCCTCCATTTTTGAAAAACGTTATCTCTACATTGAAAATTCACCCCTGTTTTATGCGCATGAAATAAACACACCCATGCTGATCATGCATGGTGATGCTGATGAAGCCGTCCCCTGGGAACAGTCCATCGAACTATACCTGGCCATGCGACGCGCAGGAAAAGACGTGATCTTTCTGCAATACCGGGAAGAACCGCATCATTTACAGAAATATCCAAACAAACTGGACTATACCATCCGGATGAAAGAATACTTTGATCATTATCTGAAGGGAAAGGAAGCCCCGGAATGGATCAAAACAGGGGTGCCTTATAAAGGCAAGTGACGTTGGACATGACTAAGTGCTTTGTCGCTGAGAAATACCCTAACAGTATCCATTTTCCAAGGATCATAAAAAAACAAACATCACCAAATTAAAATGCCAATATGGAACAACCGACACATCCATTGTTTCAGCAATACCGGTTAGGCGATCAACTGTTAAATAACCGCATAGTTATGGCGCCACTAACACGGCGAAGGGCAGATGCCGGTTCACTGGCTGCCAACGACCTGATGGCAAGCTATTACAGACAACGCTCATCGGCCGGCCTCATTATCGCCGAAGGCAGTCAAATTTCGCCGGAAGGATATGGTCTTACCTGTTCGCCCGGTTGTTATACTCCTGAACAAGTGGCCGGCTGGCAAAAAGTGACCCATGCGGTGCACGAATCAGGAGGCAGGATATTTTTACAACTATGGCACGTTGGGCCGTGGTCACACCCTTCCCTTCAGCCCGAAGGCAAAGCCCCGCTGGCTGCTTCAAAGGTGAAACCCGACCGCCCCGACATCCTCACATACGAAGGCCGTAAGCCTTTCGAATACGCTCGCCCCATGACTGTTGAAGAAATTCGCCATACCGTGAAAGACTTCGGGCAGGCAGCTCAAAACGCGATGAAAGCAGGTTTTGACGGGGTGGAAATTCATGGAGCACACTCATACCTTATCGATCAGTTTATCATGGATGGCACCAACAAGCGCACAGACCAATATGGTGGCCCGGTGCAAAACAGGGCGCGCTTCTTGTTTGAGGTGATCGATGAAATACTGGGGTATCTGCCTTCTTCCAAAGTAGGCCTGCGCTTGTCGCCAAGGTCGGTAAAAAAAGGGATGGAAGACGCGCAGCCCGAAAAAACCTATGGATGGATTATCGAAAGGCTCAATGATTATGCATTGGCCTACTTACATATTAGTGAAATGATGTCACCGGAAGAGCGGTTGCACGGAACGGTAAAAAGTGTAGTGCCCTATTATCGAAATATCTTCCATGGTACAATGATATCATGTGGCGGACATAGCCCCGCAAGTGCGCGTATGATGACAGAAGCCGGACATGCTGATTTGATCGCCTTCGGAAAACCCTTTATTGCCAACCCCGATTTGGTAGCTCGACTGAAGGTCAATGCCCCTTTAGCAGAACCCGATAAGGAGACGTTTTACTTAGGAGGAGCGAAAGGATATACCGATTATCCAACCATGCAACAAACCTCTTCCGGATAATTTATTACCTGAATTGCCGAGGCTGATAATAAAAGCCTTTCGTATAATAAAAGCGGGTTGCTCTTTTTTGGAGCAACCCGCTTTTTATTTGGCCTGTTGGCCTTTTGTAATCTGTAATTAGCGTGTAACTTGTACCCTGTGGGTTACAACACCACGTGTTGTGGTAACCTGTACCATGTAGATGCCGGTTCTGAAACCGCTCACGTCTATTTCATGGTGGGTCGCACCGCTGATTGACTGGCTGTAAACCACCTGTCCGAGGATATCCACAATGCGAACATTGGTGATGTCTTCATTTGAACGCATATTTAGCATAGTACGGGCAGGATTGGGGAACAATGTGAGACTAACCTCTCCTGATTCGACAACAGAGAGATCATCTGGACCGAACATTTCGTCAATGATCAGTTCGGTATCAATAATCTCAATATACCTGTTTGGATCGCCCGGCCATTCGCCGCCGTCCCATCCTTCACCAATGGCATCAGAAAAATATTTATAGAAATATTCGCCCGGGACCAGGTGATGGGTGATGCTGTAAATCGGAGGATCTTCACTGATTTGCTCCATAATCTGCTTGTCGGGTTTTTCACCGGGTGCAGCCCAACCCACCATATCACCGGTAATCATAATGTGGTGACCATTGGGATTAAAGTTTTCCAGCAAGTTGAATTCGATGGCTCTGGAGAGATTCACATTAAACGTCACCGGGAATGTCTCCAGGAGCATGTTAACCTCCACAACAGTATCTTCTTCCAGCTCCACGCTGTCAACATGTGGCAGGTAACTCTCCTTGGTCACTGTATAATGATAGTTGCCGGGTAGTAAGGTATAGCTAACTGTACCTACTTCGTCTGTAAACTTGTCCATTGAACCAATACGCACGACAGCATTTTCCAATGCCTCCTCTTCTTCCCCAAGAATGACAAAGCTCAGACCAACCACGTCGTCGGTTGCTTCTGCAGCAAATGCAAGCCACAGGTTAGGCCTTACAGCAGATGTTCCGCTAAATGGCGGAATATCGTTCCAGTCGCTGAATCCGTAAGCCACCCGGTTGGCGCCAACATTGGTTGAAGCGACCCTGTAAAAATTACTGGTCCAGTTTGGCAAACTTCCCCAAACTACTTCAACAAGAAGATTGTCTTCACCATTGTATTCAAAGTATTCCTGCAACTCCCAGTGGTGCCAGCCTGTTGACATAGGCATCGTGTAGGGGTTGGCGTGGTAAACCTCAACGGCGTTTGCAGTATTGATGAAGTTGGTAAGCACACTGCTTGTGGTGTGCATCATCCTGATGTAGAAATTGGGCAACTGGTTGTGAGAGGTAGAGGCATTGATGATTTCAAATGCAAGCTCTGTAATGGTTTTCTCACCTGCGCCCAGTTCCGCAGCGGTATAGAGCATCTGGCTGCGGTTGGCCCTGTAATAATTGTAGAAAGGATACTGGTTTGACTGCAGGGTGCCTTCTCCCAGCTGAGCGTCGGGTGTCTGCCCGATGATTAGAAGCTGCTGTGAATCAAAATGATGGGCATCTTCAACACTAAAGTGAACATCAACGAATGTGCCCTGCAGGGCAGAAGGATGTGCTTCTACAGTGTAGGCCACCTGAACGGTTTCACCGGCAAGAATTATTTCATGCTCAATTTCATAGTCGTGGATGGTCAGATATGGGTTTGCTGCGAAAAAGCTGCTCACCGGTGCCATAGCCGGAGCACCACCTGTATTGGTATATTCAATCATGATGCTTGCGGTTTCACCCGGATCCAAGCGGCCATTGTCATCGCCGTGCTCTGAGTCATCCACCCAGAATTCACCGATTTGGAACATGGGTGAATAAATACGCAGAGCAAAGTTTGACTCCCACTCATTGCCTTCTGCATCTGTCATGTGAAGGGTAAAGATCACATTGTGATTGTTGGGAATTACATCCTCTATCTGGAAAGAGAATGCTTCTTCCATCATCACCGATTCATTGTCGGCAATATCACCAAACTCATAAAAATCATTCGCAATGGTAATGTATTCCGAATCAGTGGTGAGGGTTGCTTCTACTGCCTCTGCCAGTTCAATACCGACATTCTTCAGGCTCATGTCGAGGATAATGTATTCGCCATAGTCTGCCTGGTTGTTGTTGTTGCCATGGGAGTCGTCAATAACAAACTGGTTGAAGACAACATATGGTCCATCGGGAGGAATCACCTGGATTTCGTCGTTGATGTAAGTCACCATATTGAAACCGGTAATGGCAAGTGTTAATACACCGGGTTCAGTAGGAGGTTCGTCAAAATGCACGGTTGCTGTACCGCCTTCAACGATTGCAGTTCCCAGGATTATCACTTCATCTTCAATTTCGTCATATTGCGTGATCGCAACTACCGCACCCTCTGCATCCGGAATTGTAATTTCAAAAGAGTCAAGACCTAGCAAAATTACGGGATTATAGGTAGCGCTAAAAGGCTGGGGTGCAGCTGTTCTTACCATCAATGTGGGGTCACCAAAAAGGATCCAGGTGGCATGGGTGTTGATCCCTGTTGCACCGTATTGCGGGATCATAAACATACTGCCGTTGATTGAGACACCGCCATATGTTCTTTTGATAACGGGGCCGTGAGGAATACTGGCTTCTGTTTTGATACTGACCATCTCATCCTGCCCGCACATGGGTGGCTGCCAGGGCTGGTTGATAGTGGCAGCCATTATACCTACCGCCCCTGTGGGTTCACCATTGTGTGTGGCACGCATCCACGCTTCGGCAAAACAGAAATTGTTTACAAAGTTACCGTTAACGCAAGCTACCGAAGTAATATATGGCAGTTTGCCAACATTGGTAAGCTGGTTTACATGGGAAATATTGTAACCAGCCACACTCCAACCGGTTACTGAACCGTGGTTACAAAAGTTGATGGCTGATACTCCACTGTTGATGTCACCCGAGATCAATGCGGCGGAAGTACTGAACCCCGGTCCGTCATAGCGGCTGAAAACCTCTTCATAGGTAAAGTTCAGCAGGGTGTCTTTGATGAAGTCCATATGCTGATGATCTCCTTCACCATGGTGTCCGCTTCCCGTACCTTCGTTACGGGCTACTCCCTGTGCACGGGCCAGCCATGTGTCGGTTTCGTCAAGATCCCTTTCATATTGAATCATTCGCTGAACTTGCGTTTCCACATGGGCTACGGTCTCAGCAGAAAAACGTCCGACAAAAATATCATTGTAGGCATTACTTCCCACAAGAAAACCATAGGCATTATCTGAATGATTACCACCATAAACCATCGGTGGTATCTGGGGTCCGTCTCCGATCAATAAAAGATAAGCAAAATCTTCATTGTCATCGTAATAAGCTGAAACGAAATTTTTAATCGCAGCCGCTGTATTTCCTGCTTCCGATTTGGCAACCATTTCTACACGACGGCCAATAGTGCGCTTCCAATTAATAAATGGCTGCATGGCATCCATAAATGCATCGTAAGCAATAATCAGCATAGAGCCTTCTTCCCCTTCCAGCATAGGATATGATTTACTGGCCGATTCCATATTCAGGAAAAAGCGGTTGTAAATATGTCCGAACTCCGGCTCAATGGTGATGATGTCACGTGTACGCGTCAGTGGGTCAATACCTTGCTTGCCGGTAGAGGTAACTTCTACTACTATGTCAGTGTAAACCCTAAGGGTTTGTGTTACCGGGTTATACTGGTAAGGAAATATGGTAACCGTTTGGCCGCGAAAGTCGCGCATGACAAAAGGATCCTCCAGCTGGGCAAGTGTGCCGGGCCAGAAAGCATCAATACCATAAGCTTCACCGTAAGTAAACGGTACGTCGTCCGGACGAATATCACGGGTAAAGTGCCCTTTGGAAGGAGCTACCTCAACACCCGTAAATTCATGGTACTTGCTGTAGGTTACGTTCACCTGCATTTCATCATAATCAGGAATGATAATGGTGGTCGTAAGCTTTGCAAGATCAGGCATTCCTTTTTCCATTATTGGAAAACCACCGTTGATACCTATGCGCATCTCGGTGCCATTGGGTGTACGTAAAGGAGTCTCCAGGTAGCCATCGACCGAAAACTGGATTTGTGTCTCCTGAATATTGCTGAAAACCAACCTTGTGTCTGCAGGAACAGGCATCTGCTGATTAATGCCAACCCAGTTGGCCTGCGCATTTGCGTAGGAAAACATCCCTGCAACTAGAATAACAAAAAGAATAACAGTTCGCTTCATGATTTAGTGTTCATTAATGAATAAAAAG
>REEA01000086.1 GCA_007695305.1 Bacteroidia bacterium | reverse complement strand
ATTTAATCAATTAGATACAACAATTTGTTTGCTTTTTGTGAATAATGCAGGCTAAAGTATTTTTTGCACAAGCTTTCGGTGAATCAACAGGGAATGATTACCCTGAAATGAGCTTGATGAAGGGTAGAGTCACGTTTTATTATAAGACACATGATCATCGGGATTAAGGTCAAATAATAACAAAGCTTAGCATCTGATATTTACACACATTAAAAGTTTAAAGTTATGATAAAAGGAAAGGTATTACTTGGTTTACTGGCAGGGTTTTCAGTGGGGACACTTCTGGGAGCGTTGTTTGCGTCACGCGGAAAAGATCCTGAAGAAGACAAAAATCAGAAAAAAAAGAAGGACGATCAGGATGAATTGGTCGTCAAATATTAATTTTGCATGATTTATTCATGTAAAACGGAAAAAATGACAAGAATTACTTTTTCAGCAATTGCCACTTTTGTGGTCATATTGTTTTTTCATGCATGCCAGCCGGCTATTGACCGGGAAAAGCCTGTGGTTTCTGTAAGTATTTTGCCGGTTCAATACTTTATTGATCAGCTAACTGATGCATCGGTGGAGGTTAACGTGATGGTTCCTGCCGGGGCCAGTCATGCGACCTATTCGCCGACCCCGGGGCAACTCCGAAGATTGTCGGATTCGGATATTTATTTTCGTATTGGCCATCTTGGTTATGAAAAGGCCTTTCTTCCGCGGCTTTCGGAGATTAACCCCGATATGCATATGGTTAATTTGTCTGAAGGGCTGAAGCTGATCGTTGGTGAAGAGATAGACCACGGTGATCATGTACATGAGGGTGGGATTGATCCGCACATATGGATGTCGCCGGCGGTGGTGCTTTCATTTTTGCCGGAGATCAAGCAGGCGCTCATTGATGTTTATCCCGAGATGGAGGATATTGTAGAGCGGAATTATCGGGTTTTGGTTGATGCCATAGAACATGTTCATGTGTCAATGGGCGATTTGGCCGATGAATTGGAAAAGAAGACCTTTCTGATTTTCCATCCGGCCCTTACTTACCTGGCGCGCGATTATGGTTTTGTACAAATTGCCATAGAACGTCATGGGAAAGAACCATCCCCGGCTTTACTGAGGCATATCATCAATGAGGCGAGGTTGCATGGAGTTTCGGTCATTTTTATACAGCAGGAGTTTGATGTTCGCAGTGCAGAGCTGGTGAGCCAGGAAACCGGTGCAAGCCTGGTGCAGATCAACCCGCTCGCCTATGATTGGCTGGCGGGCATGAATCATATCATGGATGTTTTCAAACAGAATTTGCAGTGAGCCAACCTCTTGTCATACTTCAAGGTGTTTGTACCGGTTATTTTTCTGAGACTGTTCTGGAAGAAGTGACCCTGGAAATATTTCCCGAGGATTTTATCGGTGTTATTGGTCCCAACGGGGGAGGTAAGACTACAATGATCAAGGTAATATTGGGGTTACAGCCTCTTTTTTCCGGGAGGGTGATTTTTCCCCGGGGGCGACCGGTTACGGGTTATCTGCCGCAGGCTTCACAAATTGACAAGCGTTTTCCAATCACGGTTAAGGAATTGGTAAGTTCCGGATTAAAAACACGGCGTTTCTGGTTTCCACATCTTGAAAAAAAGCAACGTTTTCGTTTGAAGGACATGCTGGCAGAAGCAGGGCTTTCCGGACTTGCCTCCAGGCCAATTGGTGAGTTGAGCGGAGGCCAGTTGCAAAAGGCTTTGCTGTGCCGTGCACTAATCGACAAACCCCAGCTGCTCATACTCGACGAACCCAATACCCATGTTGACAAACAATTTGAACAGGAGCTTTACCGGTGGCTTCAGGATTTAAACAAGAAGATGGCTATCCTTTTGGTATCGCATGATATTGGTACTATTTCACCCATGGTAAAAACCATTGCCTGTGTAAACAGGACACTTCACTACCATCCCTCAAACCAGCTATCGGAAGAAGTGCTTAAAGTGTATAATTGTCCTGTTGACATTATAGCGCATGGTCCGGTACCCCACCGGGTTTTAAAAGTCCATGACCATGAGTGATTTGGTGGCAATTTTCGAGTACCAGTTTTTTCGGCATGCACTGTTTGCGGCTGTCCTCACATCTATACTGGCTGCTATGGTTGGCACTTATATTGTGTCACGCAAGATCGTATTCATTGGTGGGGGGATTACCCATGCTTCTTTTGGTGGGATAGGACTTGCATATTACATGGGAATGAATCCTTTTGCTGGAGCGGCTGTTTTTGCCATACTAACGGCCCTTGGTATTGAATGGATCTCAGGAAAGGGCAAAGTGCGTGAAGACAGTGCCATCGCTATTTTATGGTCGCTGGGGATGGCAATGGGGATTATATTTGTTTTTATGACACCGGGTTATACCCCAAATTTGATGAGTTTTCTTTTCGGCAACATTCTTTCTGTGGGAAGATCAGACTTAATTTTGTTGCTGGCTTTTTGCATATTTTTACTGATATTTTTTGCCATTTTTTTCCGCCCGGTATTGTATACTGCTTTTGATCCGGAGTTTGCCAAAACAAAGGGCATCCCGGTATCATTGTTTCGTTATGTGATGTCGGTTATCATGGCACTTGCCATTGTGCTCAGTATACGCACTGTAGGGATAATATTAGTGTTGAGTATGTTTACCGTTCCCCAGGTCACTGCCATGTTGTTCACCCGAAACTTTGCCCGTATCATGCCGCTTTCGGCGTTATGGGGGATAACTGGGTCGGTGATTGGTTTGATGGCCTCCTACATCCTGGACATACCCACGGGGGCTGCCATTATTTTCTTTCTTACCTTTCAGTTTCTTTTTATCAAAATTCTGATGATATTAAGAGACTCTGTGAAACGAAAGCAAAAGGCAGATTAAAGTATTTGAACCATTCTGTTTTGCTGTTGTTAGTATAACTATTAACCAAGAAAATAAACCATGCGTACCATTCTGATTTCCCTGCAAATTTTTTTGATGCCATTGTGGACTTTTGCTCAGCGTCCAACCAGCGTACCTTATGACGATCGGCCATTGAATGTATTCGAATCCGTGGAAAGCATTATATTTTATATTGTTATACCACTGGCCATTATTGTTTTGTATGTCATTTGGCGAATCAGGCGCAAAAATGAAAGAAAAGCCTCAGATTCTTTGCAAAAATCAGAAAATACGTCTGCAGAAAAAAATAGTACAATGAATAATAAGCACTTAGTCAGTATTCGCTCTATCGACCATGTAACACATGATACGCTTAGGGTGGTAACAGAAAAACCGGGCGGATATACTTTTACTCCCGGACAGGCAACAGATATTGCCATAAATAAGAATGGCTGGCAAAATGAACGTCGGCCGTTTACTTTCACATCCCTGCCCGGTGATCCTTATCTTGAGTTTATTATCAAAACCTATCCGGAGCATGATGGTGCTACCGATAAGCTCCTGGATGTAAAGGCCGGTGATGAATTGATTTTACATGAGGTTTTCGGAGCCATCACTTATCGTGGTGAAGGTGTTTTTATTGCCGGAGGTGCAGGTATTACACCATTTATCAGCATTTTCCGTGACTTAAAAAACAGGAATAAAATTGGCAATAATTTCCTTGTTTATGCCAATAAAACCACTGCTGATATCATTTTGAAAGAAGATCTGGAAGACTTGCTTTCAGACTCTGTAGTTCATATTTTGTCGGAAGAGGAAACCGACGAGTATGAGTATGGATTGATAACCGAGGACTTCCTTAAAGATTTCATTGATGGTGATGATCAGTATTTTTATCTATGCGGACCTCCACCAATGATGGATGCAGTGGAATCACAACTTTCTGACCTGGGTGTTGCAAAGGACAAAATGGTTAAAGAGGCTTGGTAGTCGTATGTCAGGTAGCGATGATACCTGAGCCGATACATTCATCATCCAGGTAAAATGCTGCAAACTGTCCGGCTGCGGTGCTCCACTGTTGGTTTCTGAACAAAACAAACAGACCTGCTTCTTTCATGATGAGCCTGGCTTCCTGTAAGGGCTGCCGGTATCTGATTCTTGCCAGACAGTACAAATCCTGGTCAACCTTTAGTTGCAGGTCATCGCGGATCCAATGAACATCCTCCGTTTTTACATGCAGGCCCGGCCTTAAAAGACCGGGATGATTGTGCCCCATGCCTGCATAAACCAGGTTGTTTTTGGTGTCGGTGGCCAGCACATACAGGGGTTCAGCGTGTCCACCGATGTTCAACCCTTTTCGCTGACCTATGGTAAAGAAGTGTGCTCCCTGATGCATGCCGGCAACTTGTCCGAGGTCAGCTTCATAATGAAAAGGATTACAAAGTGAATTGAGGATTTCCGGGCTCAGGGATTCGGTTGCTGCATCAAAATAATCCGGGATATGCGTGTTTTTATTATGACTGGCAATCAATTCGGGGGCTATTTCCACCACCTTCCCTTTTTTGGGTTTCAATTGTTGCTGCAGAAACTCCGGCAACCGAACTTTGCCAACAAAACAAAGGCCCTGGCTGTCTTTTTTTTCTGCTGTTACGAGTTTTAGCTCTCCGGCGATTTTCCTTACTTCACTTTTTTGCAGATCTCCGATGGGGAAAAGCGCTTTTGCCAGTTGTGCCTGGCTGAGCTGACAGAGAAAATAGCTTTGGTCTTTATCGGGGTCTGCACCTGCCAGTAGCCGGTAGCGCGTTTTACTACCTGTTGTGAAAATGTCTTTTCTGCAGTAATGGCCGGTGGCAACATAATCGGCTCCCAGTTTCTTTGCTGCCTGTAAAAAAACATCAAACTTGATTTCCCTGTTGCAAAGCACATCGGGGTTTGGGGTTCTTCCTTGCTGGTATTCGGCAAACATATAATCGACAATGCGTTTGCGATAGGGTTCGCTGAAGTCAATAGTATGAAAGGGGATGTCCAGTTTTTCTGCCACCATCATGGCATCGATGCTGTCTTCTACCCAGGGGCATTCGTTTGAAATGACAACAGAGCTGTCGTGCCAGTTTTTCATAAAAACTCCGACCACATCATGTCCCTGTTGGCGCAACAAAAAGGCAGCCACAGAACTGTCAACCCCCCCGGATAAACCAACCACAATGCGTTTTTTATCTGCCATGTGTATCATGCTATTTTTTACGAAGATACAGCAAATGCATGACATAACATTTTCTGCATGCTGTGTTAGAGGGGCCATTGTCTGCAGTTAAGCGACCTTTGCCAATGATCAGCACCAATCTGTCGGATGCAGAAATTGGTTCGGTTGTAATAACTGGTGTTTGCATGATTTTTCTTACCTTGCATGCCAAAATGGTTAAGCTTGTGTTGGCGGCCAGACATTTTGACATTTTGACAAAATTATAAACACATGAAGCGTATACTGATAACCGGCGGAGCGGGTTTCATTGGGTCGCATCTTTGTGAGCGCCTGCTGAATGCCGGTCATGACATTATTTGCCTGGACAATTTTTTTACGGGCACAAAGGAGAACATTCTTCACCTGATGGATGACAATCGTTTTGAGCTTTTGCGTCACGACATCACGCGGGAGATTTTCCTGGAGGTCGATGAAATTTACAACCTGGCTTGTCCGGCCTCACCGGTTCATTACCAGTATAATCCCATAAAAACCATTAAAACCAGCGTTATGGGTGCCATTAACCTGTTGGGTATGGCTAAACGCACGAAGGCCAAGATCATGCAGGCTTCCACCAGTGAGGTTTACGGAGATCCCACGGTGCATCCGCAGAAGGAAGATTATTGGGGAAATGTGAACCCTGTGGGGAAGCGATCGTGTTATGACGAGGGTAAACGATGTGCAGAAACATTATTTATGGATTATCATAACCAGAACAGCGTGCGCATAAAAATCGTACGTATTTTTAACACTTACGGTCCGAGGATGCAACCCGACGATGGCCGTGTTGTGTCCAACTTTATTGTTCAGGCTTTGCAAAACCGTGATATCACCATTTATGGTGATGGTATGCAAACCCGGAGTTTTCAATATATTGATGACTTGATTGAGGGACTGGTTCGTTTTATGGACACCGATGATTCTGTTACAGGCCCCATCAATATGGGGAATGAAATGGAATTTACCATAAAAGCACTGGCGGAACTGATACTGGACATCACCCATTCAAAATCAAAAATCAAACACCTGGCTTTACCGGAAGATGACCCTTTGCAGCGCAAACCGGATACATCTTATGCAAAAAGTCTGATCAACTGGAGGGCTAATACGGAACTTCGGGAAGGATTGACCAAAACCATTGCGTATTTTGACCGGTTGCTAAATTCCTGAAATTTCTTTTAGTGCCGCGAGGTATTTATTGATGTAGTGATGTTTTTTTGCAGAACGGTACTGCATGATAAACCGCGGATGTTCGATGGGAATAAGGCGTTGAAAAAAACCATATTCTTCGTTTAATCTGCTCAGAACCTGGTAATTCTTACCGGAGCCCATACACAGGGCGGCATCCTGAAATATACCTTTGGATATGTGCGCTTTCATGGATGCAACCATAAAGGCACGGATGCTTTCCTGCAGGGCTTTGCTGTCATAATAGTTGAAATTAACTTCTTTGCCGTTTTCTTTTTGTTTTACAAAACCAAGGGGGCTGGGAGAGTTGATATAAAAATCTTTATAAAACACATCAACCCCTCCATACGCTTCAATAACTTCATAAACAAAAACGGAAGAAGGCTCATGTGTTGTAACATCAGGCACATGCAGGCCGCATTTTTCAGTCATGCGTTTGGTGTCGGTGAATGGTACTCCAGTTACGCCTGCTCCAAAGCGCCCGGGGTTAATACCCAGGATCATATACCTGTTGCGGTGGTCGTCATAATATTTCTTGTAAAAGGCAGACGAAACCGACAGTGCCCTGGGGTTTTCCTTGAAAGGGTTCATGACACGGATGTTATCCGGCAAGCTTACATTAAGCCTGAGTGACTTGTTGAAAGCGATTACCTTATCAGCAAAGGTTGGTTGATGTTGTTTTGGTGTCATTTGTCAATGATTTCAATGCTTTCAGGCGCAAAGGTAATAAAATGTGGTTTTAATCTGACAGGTGTTTTGGTTTCGCTATAGTTCTTTTGATGCTGGTTTTACAGGGGAAGCAGAATATGTCCGCCCGATTATTGCCGGATGTTTTCACAGTCGGTTAAGGTTGAATGGCAGGGCTTGTTGCCTGTATTCTCTTTTCCCGGCTCAAACAATTAAAAAGGGATGCTTGTTATAATCCATTGTCATTGATATTATGTTAAAAAGTTTCTGTTATGTTAAGATATCTGGGTCCGGGTATTTTGCTGGCCGGTGCTGCTATCGGGGGGTCACATCTTGTGGCGAGCACGCAGGCTGGTGCCCATTACGGTTGGTCTCTTTTGGGGATTCTTTTGTTGGTAAATCTTTTTAAATATCCTTTTTTCCGTTATGGACAGCGATATACGGCTGCAACCGGTGAGAGCATACTGGAAGCATATGTAAAGCTGGGTCGTGGCTACCTGTTTTTGTTTTTTCTGTTAAACCTCTTTACCGGTATGGCTAATATTGCCGGGGTGAGTATGATAACCGGAAGTTTGGCAACCAATTTTGGTGTTTCAGGTGTCAGTGTGCCTGTGTTATCCGGTATTTTTATGCTGACGAGTATGTTGATCGTTATGTTAGGTGGTTTTTCCTTGTTGAGGCGTTTTGGGAAAATCATTGTTGCTGTTTTGGGGTTGTCAACGGTTGTTGCTGTTATAATCAGTCTTATTAGCGGTCCTGCCGGTGATCCGGCTTATGCAGGAGAGTCACCATGGACCATGGCCTCCTTTGGTTTTGTGATTATGTTTATGGGCTGGATGCCTGCTCCCATTGAAGCATCCGTTTGGCCGTCACTGTGGATGAAATCTCAACAAAAGCTACAGAAAAAAAGTTTCGTGATGCGTGAAGCGATGACCGATTTTCATGCCGGTTATTATGCCAGTGTATTTTTCGCCCTTGTTTTTCTTGTTTTGGGAAAGATGCTGATATATGGTACCGGTACGGTTTTGTCGCCTCAGGGTACGGTTTTTGCCAGGCAGCTTATTGATCTGTACAGCATCGCTATAGGTGAGTGGTCTCGCCCGCTCATAGTTGTTGTGGCATTTTCGGCCATGTTCAGCACCACACTTACAACCATTGATGCTTATCCACGGGCATTGGCCAACAGTACGAGGTTGTTGTTCCCCATCGCTGAAAATCGATTTCGCGCCGTTCATGTTTTTTGGATCATTTCGGGCGTTGCCGGCAGTTTTCTGCTTATTCAATATTTTGTTGACCAGTTGGGTGATATGCTCTCCCTGGCGATGATTCTTTCCTTTTTAGCTGCACCGGTTTTTGCTTTTCTCAACTACAGGATCATGTTTTTGGACAATGTTCCTGAAATGTTCAGGCCAAAACCATGGGAAAAAACATTGTCTGTTGCCGGTATGTTTTTCCTCATTGGTTTTGGCCTGGTGTTTATCCTCTGGTATTTTTTCAGTTAGTCAGCTTT
>REEA01000183.1 GCA_007695305.1 Bacteroidia bacterium | reverse complement strand
ACAACAATTGCCGCGGCAAGAATGAAGATGTTTTTATAGAAAGTATCCCAGTTGCTGATGATGATGGCATCACCAAAGCATCCGCAATCGGGAACCGGGTCGGTGATAGCAATATACAGGGTCAATGGCGTGAAAAAAGCCATAAAGAGGAGGCCACCCCATGCACTCCACCTCATTTTTATTCCAAACAAAACACCCACACCGATGATAAACTCTAGCGTGCTTAACAAAATGGCCATCGGCAGGGCTGAAAAAAACAACCATTCTGTGCCGAAAGCCAGGAAATAGTCCTGAAACTTATAGGCTGAGCCAAGCGGATCGATGGCTTTAACAAAACCGGAGAAAATAAAAACGATTCCGAAAACAATGCGTGCTAACCAAACAACAACTTTCATAAAAACCGGATTTCTTCTGTGCTGTGTTAATTAATAATAATGACACTGACCTTTGCCGGGGGTATAATCCGCCAAAGGTCAGTTTGTTACTGGCCTAAGCTAAAGCCGTTTGTTCACAATTTATTCTCTTTCTACAACCTGCCCTGTGATGCGGAACCTTTCGGTTGGGCTCTGCGGGTTGTTATAAGTCACGGTAACCGTGCGGCTGATCCTTTGTGGTCTTGGTGCCAAACGAAACTCTATTTTGATCACTTCTTCCTGTCCGGGCATAATGGGCTCCCTTGGCCACGATGTAACCCGCGTACCACAACAAGCACGCACATTGCTTAATACCAGAGGCTCATCACCGGTATTGGTGAATTTGATATCAAGCTTGGTTTCAGGCATGTCATCCAGGTATAAAGTGCCGTAATCAAACCTCGGCGTCTCCCACTCAAATTTTGGACCTTTCTTTTCTTCTTTCTCGTGTTCATCAGCATGCAGGGCCATGGCACCTACAAATAAGAATGCTGCTAATAATGAAAACACACGCTTCATAGCTTAAATTTTTTGAGTTGATTAATTTGTTTGTTTCATCGCAAATATACGATATATTTTTTATTATCCGGAAAAAGCTTATAAAATTAATACTTAGTTTGCTTGATTTCGCCTTTTGATATCAGAAAAAATATTAAAAAAACAGATTCTTTTTATATCAAACATACAGACGGCTTCCCGGTAATTCATTAAATTCGGGATAAACCGGAATATTGCCGCCGGACATCACTTTGTTGGTCAAAACAAAATCCGGTACTCTTACCATGCCATCATTCTTCATCACCATGAAATCGCCTGTTATGGTTACCCCTGGCAGTATGTCCGGCTTGTCAATAATACTCCTGGTGTCTTTTTTTCAGACCTTTGTAAGAAGCCTAAGCGCTTTGGGCTATGATAACTTCCAGGTTGACGACAGAAGCATCATCGCAAATATACGATAAATATTTTGGATACACTTATCACTGCAAAAACTGTGTAATAGTTTCTTTAAGACGATTCCAGTTTTCTTTGTCAATACAGTACTTTACTTTTGGCGGAGTGATGTTTCCCCGGATGATCCCGGCATTTTTTAATTCTTTAAGATGCTGAGAAACAGTAGACTGTGCAAGAGGCAGCTCTTTTACGATATCACCGCAAACGCAGCAATCTTTTGAAAGCAATAATTTGATGATGGATATCCTGGCAGGATGTGCCAAGGCTTTACAAAGCCTGGCAGTTTCCAAATTATCATCTGTATATTGATCTTTGTTGTTCACTGGCGTCGGTGTTGAAGATCATTGTATCATATGCTACGTTGAAAAAACAGCGAAGCGTGTATGTACGGTCGTTCTTCGCTGTTTGTTCCATTATTAGCCTTAAAAAAAAATTCTGCACAAATCCTTATATTCCCAATTTTTTGCGATGATCATGCCGATCAGTAGCACCTGTTCAGGCAATCAATCATTTGGCTCAGTGCTTCATGCTTAAGGAAATAAAATGTGTTTTTCCCACTGCGGCGGGAGTCCAGTACGCCTTTGGTTTTCAAAATGTTTAAATGATGAGATGCGGACGCCTGTTCAATTTTGAGGGCTTCATAAATCTGCGTAACATTCATCTGCTCTTGTCGTTCCAGGAGCCCTATGATTGCTATGCGCATGGGATGTGCGATCGCCCTTAGTTTACTGGCCGCCTCTTCCAATTTTCTGGGATCAAGTTTTGGATTAGTCATTTTTCTATTCTTTAAATTAATATTAAAACATATTTGGAAACAAATGTAAGAAATATATAAATATGTTTGCCTTTCTGCTATGTTTTTTTCAGTAATGCTATGTTCCCATCAAAGCAGCGAAAGCAGATGATCATAGCTGTCGTTGTATAATAAAGACGTTTTTCAAAAGCAATAAAAACACAAAAAAAATGTTATGATCCATCCAAAAAAGACCAAAACCGGCTTGGTGGACCATCAGGCCGGTCAGGCATGTTTTTGTTTGCAAGCCTTGGAGGAAAAGAACTCCCTGTTCATCAACGCGATAAAATCGGTGGAAATACCTTTGGGACAATCGAATTCACATGCATAGGTATTTGAACAGAATCCGAAGCCTTCGGCGTCCATCTGCTTCACCATTTTATCAACGCGTTCTTTTGCTTCCACTTTGCCTTGCGGGATCATGGCATATTGGGCAATTTTGGCTGCCGCGTACAGCATGGCAGAGCTATTCTTGCATGCCGCCACACAGGCGCCGCATCCTATGCAGGCTGCGGCATCAAACACTTTGTCGGCGATCAGTTTGCCTATGGGATTGCTGTTTGACTCAGGCGCACAGCCCACGTTCACATTCACGAAACCACCTGCATGCATGATCCGCTCGAAAGAACTCCTGTCAACAATCAGGTCTTTGATCACAGGAAATGCTTTAGATCTCCAGGGCTCTATCACGATGGTTTCGCCATCCTTGAAGTCACGCATATGCAACTCACAGGTGGTAGTGCTGCGCTGAGGTCCGTGAGGACGACCGTTAATATAAAGTCCGCACGACCCGCAAATGCCCTCCCGGCAGTCGTGTTCAAATGTTACCGGCTCATTGCCCCGGGCTATAAGCTGGTTGTTGAGATAATCCAGCATTTCCAGGAAGGACATCTCCGGTGAAACATCTTTCAATGGGTAGGTTTGGAATGAACCTTTTGCGTTGGCGTTCTTCTGACGCCATATTTTTAATGTAAAATTCATTTTTTCAAACTGTTAAAGGATTATTTATAACTCCTTTCCTTCAATTCCACATATTTAAACTCAAGTGCTTCTTTATGCAGTATCGGTTTTGCCTTCGGGCCCTGGTATTCCCAGGCAGCCACATAAGCAAACTTGGCATCGTTACGTTTGGCTTCGCCCGTTTCGGTCTGGTGCTCTTCGCGGAAATGTGCACCGCACGATTCTTCCCTTTGCAGCGCATCTTCGCACATCAGTCTGCCTACTTCGAAGAAATCCGCTACTTTCAGTGCTTTTTCCAGTTCCTGATTCAGTTCTTTATCGGTTCCGGGTATGCAGATATTTTTCCAAAACTCTTCTTCCAACTGGATGAGCAGCTCCATGCCTTTTTTTAGTCCTTCTGCATCACGCCGCATACCGCAATAATCCCACATGATTTTTCCCAGCCGCTTATGGAAGGAAGATGCCGTTTCTTTTCCGCCAACATCCATGATCTTTTGTATACGGTCAGCCACCTGCTTTTCCGCTTCTTCAAATGCAGGCTGGTCGACAGGAATTTTTCCAGTTCGGATATCATCGGCGAGATAATCACTGATGGTGTTTGGCAGGATAAAGTAACCGTCACCGGAACATTGCATCAGGGAGCTGGCCCCCAGTCGGTTGGCCCCATGGTCGCTAAAGTTGCTTTCGCCGATGGCATACAGTCCGGGAATGGTGGTCATCAGGTTGTAGTCCACCCACAGGCCACCCATGGTGTAGTGGCCGGCGGGATAAATACGCATGGGTTGTTTATATGGGTTGACGCCGGTGATCTTTTCATACATTTCAAAGAGGTTGCCATATTTGTCGCGGATTGCTTTTTCTCCTTGCTTGTTGATAGCATCTTTGAAATCGAGGTACACCGAAAGGCCGGTATCCCCCGCGCCATATCCGGCGTCGCAGCGCTCTTTGGCAGCCCTCGACGCTACATCGCGCGGGACGAGGTTGCCGAATGCCGGATACCTTCTTTCCAGGTAATAATCCCGATCTTCTTCAGCGATTTCATTGGGATGGCGCTTGTCTCCCTTTTCTTTTGGAACCCAGACACGACCGTCGTTTCTCAGCGATTCCGACATAAGGGTTAACTTACACTGGTAGTCGTTGAGCACAGGGATACTGGTGGGGTGGATCTGGATGAAACTGGGATTGGCAAATACGGCTCCCTTGCGGTAGGCGCTCCACGCAGCAGAAGCATTGCTCCCCAGTCCCAGGGTGGATAGATAATAGACTGTTCCGTAACCGCCGGTTGCCAGCACAACGGCATGCGCTGAATGACGCTCAAGTTCGCCTGTTACAAGGTTCCTGGTAATGACTCCCCTTGCTTTGCCTTCAACAACAACGATGTCTAGCATGTCGCGCCGCGGGAAAATTTTTACCGTTCCCTTGGCAATCTGTCGATTCAGAGAAGAATAGGTGCCCAGCAGGCATTGCTGGCCGGTCTGGCCCTTGGCATAAAATGTACGGGAAACCTGCACGCCACCAAAAGAGCGCGTGTCCAGTGATCCACCGTAGTCCCTGGCAAAGGGAACACCCATGGCAGTGAAGTGATCGATCACATCGTTGCTCACTTCTGAAGCGCGGTAAACATTGGCTTCCCTGGCACGGTAGTCACCACCTTTCATCATGTCGTGAAACAGGCGGTAAATGGAATCGTTGTCGTTACGATAGTTTTTTGCCGCATTGATACCTCCCTGGGCGGCCACTGAATGTGCACGCCGTGGTGAGTCCTGGAAACAAAAAACCTTTACATTGTAACCCAGTTCACCTAAGGCACTTGCTGCCCCGGCCCCTGCTAAACCGGTGCCCACAACAATGATATCTATTTTTTTCTTGTTGGCAGGATTCACAAGCCGAAGCCCGGTCTTGTAACGGCTCCATTTCTCGGCCAATGGACCTTCTGGAATCTTTGAGTCAAGCTTAATCATAGCTTTTTTTATTTATGATGACAAAAATCTGAATTAATAGAAAAACAGGAAATAAACCGGGATAATGGCAAAACCAACACTGATGGCAATGGCGTAAATGATACCGATCACCTTTATCACCGGAGTGTATTTCGTGTGATTGAGTCCCAGCGATTGAAAGGACGACTGGAAGGCATGCTTCAGATGGAAGCCGAGAAAAACAAATGAAACCAGGTAAATGGCAGTATACCATGGGTTTTGGAAGAGCACCACGGCCATGCTGTAAAAGTCGTGCTGATGTGCAGCATGATCCGGCTGAGCAACCCAACCAAGTCTGATAAAAAAGAAATTGATCAGATGGATCACGAGGAACACAAAAATAATCACGCCGGTATGAAACATAAAGCGCGAAAATGTGGAGGTCTCGCTGCGCAACCTGGTGTGGTATTTTACCGGTCGCGACCGGTAGTTGTGCCATTGCAGTACCAAACCCAACAGGATATGGATCAGGAAACCGGCAAAAAGCACATACTCCATGATTTTTACAAGCGGACTTTCTGTCAGGAAGGTAACGGCTTCGGAAAAGGCTTTCCCGCCATCACCGGCTAACATCAGGAGGTTGGTTGCCAGGTGGAAGATCAGAAAGATCATCAGAAACATCCCGGCCAGTGCCATCACATACTTCTGGCTGAGTGATGAGAGATTGATAACAGATTTCTTCATGGTATGGGCTTAATGAATGTATGAGATAATACACTAATTGGACGCAAACAAATGTATCAACTCTGTTTTGATTTTCCAAAACCGGCAACTTATTTGAAATCATTATAAATAAATCGCTTGTATTGCCATTTGGCACTTTTTGATGCCAGCAGCTATTATTGAACATCAGGCTTCGTGTTTCCCGCCGAAAATTGTACTTTTGATATAAATTTTACCGGGACCCGGGTTTTGTGTCGTAGTTAACTGAATTGACAAGCATGGCTTTGAACAGAAGCATTGACGCAGCGGCAGCCGCCAAGAAATCCGGGTAGTATATATGCATTGTTGCAATGATCATTGAGAAAAAAATCAACTTTAAGCATAAATTCAACATAAGATGTTTAACAAAGAAACCTATACACAAAGAAGGGAAACCTTGCGCAAAAGCGTAAAAGAAGGGATTATCCTGATATTGGGTAATGTGGATGTGCCCATGAACTACCGCTCCAACACTTACCGTTTCAGGCAGGACAGCAACTTTTTGTATTATTTTGGACTGGATCAGCAGGGGCTGGCCGGTATTTTGGATGCCGACAGCGGTGAGGAAATACTCTTTGGCGACGATCTCACCCTGGATGATATCATTTGGATGGGACCGCAGCCCTCTATACAGGAAAGGGCCGCAATGTCGGGTATTAGAAGTACGCTCCCCTTTGAAAAGCTTGCTGAGTTGCTGGAAAAAGCCCGCGCAGATGGTCGCCGTATCCATTTCACCCCGCCTTACCGCGCTGAAAACAAACTTTTGCTGGAACAACTCCTCGGCATACGAGCCGGAGATCAGTCATCACATGCTTCTGCTGAACTGATCAAAGCCATCGTTGCACAACGTTCTATAAAAGAGCCACAGGAAGTAGAAGAGATAGAGCGGGCCATGGAGGTGGCCTGGCTGATGCATACCACAGCCATGAAAATGGCCAAACCGGGTGTGTATGAGCATGAGATCGCGGGTGTGGTTGAGGGAATTGCCATTTCCGCAAACGGGATGCTCTCTTTTCCCCTGATTCTTTCCATAAACGGAGAAACATTGCACAATCATGCCCACGATAACAAATTGGAAGAAGGGCGCTTGCTTTTGATGGACGGTGGCGCGGAAACAGCCATGCACTATGCCACCGACCATACCCGGACCATGCCAGTGGGTGGACGGTTTTCCCAAAAACAAAAACAAATATATGAGATTGTGCTGGATGCCCAGCTCAAAGCCATCCAGTCCATCAAGCCCGGTGTTCCGTTCAAAAGCATCCATTTGCTTGCTGCCGAAACAATCGCCGATGGCCTGAAAGCAACCGGACTGATGAAAGGAGATGTGAAAGAAGCGGTCGAACAAGGCGCCCATGCCTTGTTTATGCCCCACGGGCTCGGCCATATGATGGGACTCGATGTGCATGATATGGAAGATCTGGGTGAAGATTATGTCGGCTACGATGATCAAGTGAAAAGGTCTGATGTTTTTGGCACCGCATTTTTAAGGCTGGGCAGGAAACTCCGGAGCGGTTTTGTGCTCACGGTTGAACCCGGTATCTACTTTATCCCCGCGCTGATAGAAAAGTGGGAGCAGGAAGGCAAATTCAGGGATTATATCAACTATGATGCAGTTAAATCCTATCTTGACTTCGGCGGTATCCGGATCGAAGATGACATCCTGGTAACAGATGACGGATACCGGGTGCTGGGAAGACCTATCCCTAAAACCGTCGCCGACATCGAACGGATAATGATTGATGGGAAGTAAATGTTAAATCCTTTGGCACAAATCTGCATACCAACATTTTGCCTGCAGGGTAAGAAATATATCCCCCTTATTCAAACTCCACGGTAACTTCCGTCCTGTTAAAGCCTGCAAATACCCCTAAACCACCCTCAATGTTGGAGTAGATGTGTGCGGCCTCCGAGAAGAAATCGTCGGGCTCATAATAGAGAAGGTCACGGTGATACCGGAAATAGTGTTCATCAGTAACCAGCAAAAGCAGAATGATACTCCCCGGTTCATCCTCCGCCTTCGTGAGTATGGTCTTTTTGTCCCAGGATGCAAGGTATGACTCCGCACGTATCACAAAATCTTTGCCTTCATTCCCCGTATTTGAAAAGTAAAGCCCCCCGGTGATGTGATGCATCAGGTGCTTGACTTTTTTGTAAACCAGAGAATCACCTTGCCAATAGTAGCCTGATACTTCCCGGTAAGCAGCCGGGGCATAGAAGTTTTCGCGTTCCCGCGGAATATCCGTAAATCCATAACTCACAACAAGCCGTTTTGAATGATCCTCCATAAGGGTATCAAGCTCTATGAGATGAAGGGTGTTGTTGGCCGGAGGTATATAACAAGCGGCTGTTATAACCGACTGACCGGGAACATTGGCCATCAGGTAATATTCTTCATTGGACGCTATGGGAAAAACATGTGCAGAAACAGTATATAATTTCCTTTCAGAATCATAATCAAGGTAGGCTTCCCGGCCATCACCGGCGGATATGCGAACAACCGCGTTCTCGATATATTTGAGCTGTGTTTCCCCGTGAGGTGTCTGCACCGGAATTGACCATGTGAGCAACACCATGGCAGCGCTGTCAGCGGGAGAAATAAATGCATGGACCACCACTTTGGGTTCCTGGCCGGGGAAATCAACGTTGGTGGCTATTTCAATGCAGCCATGGGTCAACAATACCGCTATCACCAACAGGACAAGCCGCAGCCTTTGAAAAACCCGGACGCTTTTCTCCACAGTTCTGATAATCGGG
>REEA01000189.1 GCA_007695305.1 Bacteroidia bacterium | reverse complement strand
AGCATGACACCAGTAAAACCAGTATCGATGGTGACCGGTACGGACAAAACATCTCCAGAGCAAGCCTCTTCGTTTGCAATACTAACCTGGATCTGTGTTTGCGCAGCTGCACCTGAGAATGTAAAAACAAACAACAGGGTAATCATCAGACCCTGGATGTGATTGTTTACAAGGGTAATTATGTTTTTCATGGGAGAACCTCCTTTTGGGGTTAATTATCTGATTCGTTTAATGTTGCGAAGTTACGGTTTTTCCTTCAAGAATCAATGCTCATAAAAGCTTTTATGAAAGAAACAACAAAGGTTTCGCCGGTTGAGTTTAAAATATCTGATTGGCTTCTTCCTTTGACAGGATTACTTTAGCCCACGTTAGTTTTTCTCGTGCATGGAAAAAGTGCCGGCCCGGGTTGCTTTTTTGCAACACCCAATGGCCGGCACATAGCGAGCGATCATTAACAAATATGGTATTTTGTTCTTTCTCCGAATGACTAGAAGAACACGACCCTGTTATCTTCAATGTTTGCGTTATCTTTTATTGCCTGAAATGTTTGGGCGGGGACCCTGTTGCGGAAAGCATCCCTCAGCGGCCTTTTTGCCTGTGTTAAGTCTTCGGGAATGCTGACTTCATCAACTCTTGTTATTTCGACAACAAACACGCCATTGTTGCCTTTAATCGGCCCTTGCGTGGTTATGTCAAGGTCGGCAAACAAAGCGCCGATCACATTAGGCTCCGGGCCAACACCCGGCAGATTCCGGCTGTTGAAGTTCAGGTTGCTTGCCTCTTTGATTTCCAGGTTCATTTCAGCAGCCAGTTCATCCAGTGATTTGTTCCCTTCCATGAACTTCCGCATTTCCTCAGCGATCATTTGCTGCTTTTTTTCTTTCCTGGCAATCTCCTTTATTTCATCGCGTATTTTGCTGAGCTCCGGTATCCCTTCTTCCTGTTTGCCGGTAAGTTTGGCGACCACAAAAAGGTTTTCCAGCTCAAAGATCCGGCTATAGTCGCCCACATTGGTGTTTTCGTCAAAGGCCCACTGTACGATGCTTCTTCCCTGGGCGATTCCGGGCAAAGAGCGATCCATTTTACCCACACGTTCCACATCCCGCGAATTAAGGTCTGCAGCTTCGGCGGCAGCTTCAAAATCCCTGATTCTTCTTAATTCAGAAGCAAAGTTGCTGATCCGTGCATATACATTTTGGTAGGTTCTGTTTCCGGGTTCAATTTCCCTGATAATTTTGGCCACCTGTACTTTTTTACTAAGCGGTGATTTTCCTGTTACCTGGATAACATGGAAACCAAAGTCGGTTTCCACCGTTAAAAATGATCCAACGGGAGCTTCCACAACGGCTTCATTAAATGGTCTGACCATGGCTCCATCAGGAAACCATTCCAGGTCACCCTGGTTCATGGCTGCGCTGGGGTCATCGGAAAGGCTCACGGCCAACGTGGGAAATTGTGCGGGGTTTCTGCGAACCACTCCCAGGATGCTGTCAGCTTTTGCCTGAGCCTGAGCGTAGGAACGGGTTACATCCGGTGTGGATGCAGCAGAGCCCTGGTATGCGATAAGAATATGGCCGGCCCGCATGGAGTCGGGGCGCATCTGGGAATCCTTGAGCATGGCAATCACATAAGCGTTGTCTTCCATGTAAGGCCCGATGATTGTGCCCGTTTCAACGTTAAAGATCTCGGGGTCGATCTGGGGAGAAAGTTCACCCATTGAATAAAAGGTGGGATCGAAACGACGATCCGACATGGCGTTTACAAAAGATTCAACATTGGGAACACCCGGAAGGTCTTCTTTGATCAGCAATAATTCATTCAGTGTTTGCTCCCGGTCGTCTTCCGATGGGAAGACCTGCAATGATACATATGTAATATTGCGTGACGCTTCCTGCCTGAACCGGTGTTTGTTTTCCTCGTATACCCTTCTCAAGTCACGCTCGGAAATGGTGATCTCCTCGTCAATGGAATCATGGGGCTGATAAACGAAACGAACATTGGCCCTTTTGTTCCTGTTCAGATAATCCATGGCGGCCAAATCAGAAGGTACCATAAAGGCTTTGGCAATCATTTGGTGGTACTTGCTTTCTCTCCTGTCGTTTCTGATAAATTGTTCAAGCATTACCCACTGTCTGCGCACCGACGGGTCAAGCCGGTCAAAGTTGCGCAGAAAGTCTGCTACCTGTTCAGGGTCGTATGCACCGGTTGCCGGATCAGCAAAGCTTTGCCTCAGAACGGGGTGGGGGTCTGATCCATATATCATGTCAAAGAGTTCTTCAGAAGACACTTTCAATCCAAGCTGGTCAAGTTTTTCCTCCATCAATATTTCCTTGACCATCTCATCCCATACCTGCTGCCTGATCTGGAAGTGCTCCTGTGGTCCGGCTGATACGCCGGTTTGGTTTTGCCAGTTTTCAATTTGTCGTTGCGCCCTCATCTCAAATTGCTGATAAGGGATGGCGGTTCCGTCTATACTGCCCACATCAAACCTGGGCTGGCGCATTGGACCGTAGCCCAGAAAGTCACCAAGCACAAAAGCTGCCAGTCCGATGCCAATCACAGCTATTAACAGTCCCGAATAGTTTCGTATTTTTTGTATTACAGCCATTGTTAATCGTCGTTTAAAATTTTGGAGTGCAAAGATAATAATAATTGTTTACCGTTTCACCTGTTATCCTTATAATAAATAGCATGGAGGAAATCTTACAGGGAAGTTTTGTAGTGGCGAACCTTAATAAGCTCGACCCGTTTTTCACTTACCTGCAGTATTTTTATGTGGGTGTTGCCAACATCAAACTCTTCTCCTTTGGCGGGAATACTTTCCATTTGATTGATAACAAGGCCGCCCAGGGTTTCATATTCGTCGGAGTCAGGAAGGTGCAGGTTATATTTTTCATTGAGATAGTCTATCTCCAAACGGGCGCTGAAAATGTATTCATGAGGGCCGATTTGTTTTTCTGTAAGATCTTCCACATCATATTCGTCGTCTATTTCACCAAAAATTTCTTCAATAATGTCTTCGATAGTGATTATTCCCGCCGTTCCTCCAAACTCATCCACAACAACAGCAAGGCTTTTTCTTTGCTGCAAGAGGTTTTGCAGTAGTTTGCTGGCAAACATTGTTTCAGGAACCAGCATAACGGGGCGGATGATATCCTGAACTTGCTGCGGTTGGGAAAAAAAGTCAAACGCGTGCACATAGCCCACGATTTCATCAATTGATTCATTGTACATCAGAATCTTGCTGAGTCCGGTTTCTGAAAATATTTTACGGATAGCCTGGATGCTTTCCGTTTGTGACACCGCGACAATCTCTGTGCGCGGCAACATGCACTCACGTAATTTTATTTCGGGAAAGTCAATGGCATTGCGGATAATCTGAAGATCCCTGTGTTGTTCCTCGCTTTGTTCATCTTTCCGGCCGAACTCTTTCAGGAAGTTGTCCATGTCGATGGCATCAAAAACCTTTTTTGCTGAAGAGGTGTCGGTATTCAGCAAGCCCTTCATGATGAGGTTTGACAAAAACATGGTGAAGGCAATGATGGGATACAATATATAATAGATGATGGTTACCGGCAATGCAAATATTCCCAGGAAACGGTTGGGGTTGATTCGAAACAGTGTCTTTGGAATGAATTCGGCGAAGACCAGGATCACCAGGGAGGAAATGAAGGTTTGCATAACGAACACACTGGCATCTCCTCTAACCGGTTCCGGGAGCACCTGATAGAAAAAAGGTTCCAGCATTGCGGCAAAAGAGATGCCATATACCACAAGTGCAATGTTGTTTCCCACGAGCATGGTAGAAATAAACCTTGATTCCGATCGCACGAAACGTGACATGAGGCGGGCAGAGAAACCTCCTGCCTGTTTGTCCACTTCAACTTTCAGCTTATTGGCGGCAACAAAAGCTATTTCCATTCCACTAAAGAACGCGGAAAGAAACAAGGCGAGAAGAATGATGGTCAGGTCGTTCATAGTTGCAGGCTCAATCATTCGGTGTTTTCGCGGGTATCTATACGGATTGTGCCGTATGGTCTGAGTATTCGCCACTGGTCAAAGCGCTCATCGGCTTCAAATCCCTGGCCGTACAGCACTTCATTTTCGGTGGTGATCTTTACAAATTTATCCGAGTGAATTGTTGCGTTTTTTTGATCCCAAATGAGTTGTTCTGTGTTGAGTTGTTCACCTAGTTCATTTATAACCACAACATCATTGCGTGCTTCGATGATTTCGGTGTCTTCATAGCTGATGGCATACCTTGCCGACATGCTTGAGGTTTCCTTTTTCAGTGTGTCGAAAAAAACCACATGCAAGCCCCGGGGCAGTTCAAGATATGTCTGCTCGTTTTCAAAGCGGTCCATCTGCTCGGCTTGCAACAGCATCCTGATATATCCATGATCGCTGTAAATAATTTCCACATCGAAGGCTGACTCTACCGGTCCGTCATCCCGGTGCGTCATGGCATCGATGGTTTGCAGGTCGCTTTGGCAGGAAACAACAAGCATCATTACCCAAAGGATAGTGATGCTTTTGCACATATGCGGGGTTTTCATGATCTGTTGGGCTGCCGGCTTATGTTTTGATTTATTAACTGCGTGTTTCCTTGCGGGTTGTAAAAGGTTTTCAGGTTTGATTACCCATGAGGGTATGATTTCTATCGTGCCCTGATGGTGGTGGTTCTGTTTATCCAGCATTCCACGCGATAGCTTTCGCCTTCTGAATATCCGTGAAAGAAAATATCTTCACCACTGGGGAAATATTGTCTGTATACGCCGGCGAGCTCTCTGGCCCTGTTTCTGACGGCCGGTTCGTCGGCAACACCGGCTGCCTGGTTGAATTTGTCAACGGCGGGCCAGAAGGCTGTTTTCCTGGTAAACTCATCGTCACCGCATTCGGCAGCGCTGGCAGCATACATTTCTCCGATCAGGATAAGCGGTCGGCCATCGGTGGGGTTTGTTTCATGTGCTTGTCTGGCGTAGCCTCGTGCCCGCGGCAATCGCTGCAATTGCCGGTAGCTGATTTCCGCCATTTGCCAGTAGGCGCGGAAAATGCGGTCTTTATGCCTTTCAGGGTCAACTGCGGTATATTGATCGGCGGCTTGCTGGAAGTAATTGATTGCCGACTGCCAATTTTCACGGTCACTTTCCAGCCTTCCCATCAGGAAAGCCGATTCGGCGTCGGGTTGAATTTCATAAAGCTTTTGTGTGGCATAAAAAAACAGGTCTTCGCCGGTGCATCCCGCATTGTCAAGCATTTCGGTGATGCGGTGCAACAGTTCAATGTCATCGGGGTTTTCTTCGAATCTGGGTCCAAAAACCTGGACCAGCCCTTCACAGGTGGCATATGGTTCAAACATAGAGCGAATGTTGTTTTTGGCAGGTATGAAGAAGCGTTCATCTTCAGGATTGAACTCCAGGTTATAATCAATGATGTTGGTAGCTCTGTCAAAGGCTTCGATGATGGCGTCCTGCTCCAGCAAGCCGGATTCAGTGAGCCAGATCACCGATTGAAAGTTAATGATCAAAACAGGGGCTTCTGTTGACATTCCCTGCAACTCGATACTGCGTTCAGTAAGGTCGTACAACTCCTGCACGCGGTTTGGGCGGACCTGGTAAAGGCGGGCAGCCTGCCTGCCCAGCACAAAGCCTTCTTCGCCAAAATGTTCTATGCGCTGTTGGTAAATCATCATGAGGGTGTCTACCCAGGCGTCCTGCTTTTCAGGGTCTGTTTCGTTATTAAAAAAGTATGACGCCATCGCGGCACCGTGCAGATAAATATTCCTTGTTGCCTTGGGGCAGTGTTCAAACATATATCTCCAGGGTTCCCATGCCATTTCAAAGTTTCTCTGTCGATGATACTCTGCATACAAAGACCAGTTTCTGACGCATAGCACACTATCCTCTCCATATGGGGAGTCTGTGTTCTGAATGATCGTGCTCATGTCGGCAGTGATGGCATGACCGGCAACAGCCTCTGTACTGTTTGAACCGATGGTATAAAAAGCACCGGAGAAAAGAATGGCCATCAAGGCCAGGGAGATCACTTTCATCGCTTTCATTTTTCTTACTGTTATATGAGTTGTTTATGTATGTCTTTCTGAAACAACCGGCTTAATAGAACAATCGTCTTATAAACCAGCGTTCATAAATATTGATTCCGATATTGACCATGTAGAAGTTTTCCTGCATCATTTGATCGTCGCCGGAGTCACGCCGGCTATATTCGAAGTTTATCCGCAGACCGGACAGCGTACCCCTAATCGGTACAAAAGTACCAAAACTTATGCCAAACTCTGTGAGCTCTTCGCCGTTTGGCATAAAGTATGATTGTCCGTAGCGCAGACCGCCCGAATAGCGCATCCTGTGTACAAGTGTAGAAAAGGTCTCAATGGTTGGGCGAAACTCCACACCCAGCGCGATCCGGTAGCTGTTATTAAACTGATCTGGCTTATTCAGAAATTTGAACGATTCCCAATTTTGCCATTGATAGTCAAGGCCTGCCGCCCAGTTCCTGTTGAAACGGCCATAGAGGCCTGCACCATAATAGGCTGGGATGGTAAGACGGTCTTCAGCCAGTTCAAAATGGGCAATGGTATCATACAGCATTTCGCCCGGCAACTTGCGCCTCAGGGTTTCCGTGCTTCGGATATTAACCCCTTGTTCGTTTCCGTAAGTGGCGCCTATTGTCAGGTGGCGGTGATCGGAGAAACTGCGGTGGTATTGCACACCATAGCCAATTACCCATCCGGAGACCCGGTTGTTGTTTGACAGGTTGGTTTGAAACACCCCGGCAGAATCCGAGGAGACAGAAGCTTCATAGGCAAGATTTCCGAACAGGTAATACATATTGGCTCCCACCGAAAATCCATTAAACAGCTCCAGGGAGCTGCCGAAAAACAACTGGTTTACCCCGCCGCTTCCTTCATAGAGGTAGTTCACCACACCGGCTTGCGGGTGCTCGTCGAAGTCGCGAATGGTATATCCCACCTTACTGAAGGGTTTCAGACCGCCGGCAAAAGACAACCAGGATGTCACGGGAAAGCCCACAGAAAGGTTCCCCAGCGAAATGTAGTCTGACTGTTGCCTGACATCCCCTGCTTTTTGCTCATAGAAATGGGCAAACAAGGTGCTTTCAAACACAAAGGAGGTGGAATCAATGGCCGCATAAGATGCGGGGTTAACATCATTGATGGAAATATTGCTTCTGAAGGCCTGGTTTATACCGCCCATGCCCATGTTTTGCAGATATTGGTTGTGCCTCAGTTCTCCCAGTCCATAAAGTGAATACGGAATATTGACAGCGTTTTGCGCAGCACTGTTGAAGGGTGTCAACAGTGCACAAAACAAGAGCGTTACCGTTAATGCGGAGAAATATATTTTAGAGATGTTGGGCATTATGTTTCAACATTAGATTGAGTCCGTACAGGACAATATTTTCGACTGCAAATATCCTATTTTTTAGTTTTTTATCAAAAGTTTTTGCATCTCCCCCGCTCATAATTACGTTAAAAAAACTTATTTTTTCCCTCCATTGGTCGATCAGGCCGTCGATTTCGGCTGTCATTCCACGAATGACTCCTGCCAGGATACTGTCCCTTGTGCTTTGTCCGGGGAGGTCGGGGATTTCGGGCTGATTGCCGTTGTCAGCCTCCGGTTTTACGGCAGCCGGCCCTGATTTTTTTTGCGCCGGGTTGATTTCTACCAGCGGCAGGTTGCCGGTAAACCTGTTCAGGGACTTGAACCGCATTTGCAGACCCGGGGCGATGGTTCCGCCGAGATATTCATTGTTTTTTGTCAGGAAGTCTGTTGTCAGGCAGGTTCCTGTGTTAATCACCAGTGTGTTTTGACCCGGGAAAAAATGTTGCGCGGCGATGGCTGCTGCTATTCTGTCACTACCCAGCGTTTCAGGGGTTTTATAGAGGTTTGTCACCGGTAACGATAGATCCGGTCCGGCTGTAAGCACCGGAAAAGGATATTCATGGATAAAGCGGTGCAATGGCTGATGACTTGTGCCGTTTTTTCTTACAGACGACAAGATGGCTGCGCCGGGTTGCCATGTTTGCACAAGCTGATCGACAGCTGCTTTATCAGGGAGTTTCCCTGTCCACAGGGCTACCATTTCAGAACCTTTAAAAACAGCGGCTTTACACAGGGTGTTCCCGATATCTATGACCAGATGGGCCGGATGATTATTCACTCCTTTGTAAATAAGTGGGTTGTGTCAAAAAAGAGGTCAAAGGTACTTAAAAATCATTGTTTTATGAATAAAACACAAAAAAACGCCTTTTATTTCAAAAATCTTTTTTACATTTGCAGCGTCAAATGCTGGTACCATAGCTCAGTTGGTAGAGCAACGGACTGAAAATCCGTGTGTCCCTGGTTCGATTCCGGGTGGTACCACGCCTGATCAGAACCACTTACGACGTTTTTCGTTGTGAGTGGTTTTTTTGTTTGGCATACTTTTTAGCATACTTTTTCTGAGATAATTCGAAAGTCGCCTCGCTATCACAAACCCATCGGCACTAAAAAATCAATCCGGAAGACAGGAAAGAACAGGATGATAATAATATGCATGATTTGTTCCCTGGTTGGGTTATTTAGCCGTTCGGAGCATTTTT
>REEA01000149.1 GCA_007695305.1 Bacteroidia bacterium | reverse complement strand
CGGCGGCTTTCGACGCCTCGCATCTGACCTGAATTAAAAGCATGAATAATACAGGTTAGTAAACTCCTGGATTTTCAAAACTGCGCGAACCTTGAACCCGAACATTACAGATCAGACACTTTACTTTATTGACCGACTCTATTTATGGCCGGGCCACAAAAGACGTGATTGGGTTTCTCAGTCCGCCGAATTGAGCCAGGTCGAGGCGGGCAGTTCCAACGATGAGGCCCGATTCTACGCGAATGGGGATTTTGTTTTTGTCATCGGATATCCACAATGTCATCGGGTAGGGCTGGTTAAAAACAGTCCCTTCCTGGACCTGTGGTTTAAAAACCAGGGTATTAAAGGTTCCCAGGCGTGTAGTAATCTGTTCTCTGCCCTCAAAGAGAATCCTGCTGACATACACCGAGTCGCTGAGGTAAAAATCCACTTCGAAGCTATCGCCGGGTTTGACATGGGCCATATCAAAAGTGCGTGCAAAATACAAGGCGGAGATGATATCCTGCACAAAAGGAGGGATGATAGTGGTATCACGCTCACTGAAAGCCAGATTGTTTTGATGGTCAAAATGAACATTATCTTCTCTGCGGTATCTCCCCTCCCTGATGTTCCTGTGGAAACGCAACGGTGCCAGGGTTTTTTCATCCACATAAGAATGGTAATAATTTTCAACCCTGAAGAAAAGGTTAAAAACGCCACGGGTGTTGGCGGTACCTTTGATATGCATGGTTGTCCGGCCGTCGATCAGTTTATTGCCGGGCAATATTTCCAGGCGGGCATCTCCGGCTGTCACACTCCCCGTCATCCTGCTATGGTACATTGCATTAAAAACAAGTATCTCTCCGCGGCGAAAAGCATTGTTTTCGACATGGCGGACCGGTTCGCCAGCATAGACATGCATGGCCATGAATGCCAGTACAAGCAGGCAAATTTTTCTCATATTGCTAAATGCAGACTTTTTCAGATGACGACATTTACTATTTTTCCGGGAACCACAATCACCTTTTTTGGTTGTTTGCCGGCGAGCCATTTTTGTGCTTCAGGGGCGGCCAGGGCGGCTTTTTCCACATCATCACGGTTGCTATCGGCAGGCATTTCCAGTTTGAATCGTGTTTTCCCATTAAAAGAAACGGGATAAATTGTGGTTTCGTCTGTAACGAGGTCCTGATTCCAAACGGGGAAGTCTGCTAAGGCTACGCTGGCCTTATGACCGAGCAAATGCCACAGTTCTTCGGCAATATGGGGTGCAAAAGGTGCGATCATAACACTGAGTGGCTCTAATATATCACGTTTCCGGCAGGCGGCATCGGTGAGTTCATTCACACAAACCATGAATGCGCTCACGGCAG
The DNA here is from genome assembly GCA_007695305.1 of Bacteroidia bacterium. GTDB lineage: Bacteria > Bacteroidota > Bacteroidia > Bacteroidales > UBA7960 > PUPG01. The sequence goes on along the minus strand of REEA01000149.1, from coordinate 7,272 downwards.
TGTTGAAGGAGAATCGTTCGATATCTTCACTTACTTTTTTGATACATTTATGCAATATTTTTTTTTCTTTGGGGGAAGCGGGTTCGTGAGAAATCTCAAATACATTGTCGCGGTTATGGTAGAGTCGCCAAAGTTTACGGATAAACCGAAAAACGCCTTCAATACCCTTGGTATCCCATGGTTTGGCCTGTTCTATAGGGCCAAGGAACATTTCATACAGGCGGAGTGTGTCGGCGCCATACTTTTCGATGAGGTCGTCGGGGTTTACCACATTATGGAATGATTTGGACATTTTTTCCACCTCCCATCCACAGATATATTTTCCATCTTCCAGGATGAAATCAGCATCAGCATATTCGGGATTCCATTTTCTGAATGCTTCAATATCGAGCACGTCATTATCCACGATGTTTACATCCACATGGATTGGTGTGTTGTCATACTTGTCTTTCAGGTTCAGGCTGACAAAGCGGTTAGATCCTTTCACGCGATAAACGAAGTTTGAGCGCCCCTGTATCATTCCCTGGTTGATCAATTTTTGGAATGGTTCATCCTTGACGGTGACACCAATATCAAAGAGAAATTTATTCCAGAAGCGTGCATATATGAGGTGTCCGGTAGCATGTTCGGCGCCTCCCACGTACAGATCCACGTTTTCCCAGTAGGTGACGGCTTCTTTTGACGCCAGCCGGTTGTTGTTTTTGGGGTCCATATACCTGATGTAATAGGCGCTGGAGCCGGCAAATCCGGGCATTGTGTTACATTCGAGCGGGTATCCATCGTCGGTTTGCCAGTTTTTTGCTCTTGCCAGGGGGGGTTCTCCTGTTTCGGTTGGCAGGTATTTGTCGACGGGGGGTAATTCCAGCGGCAGTTTAGATTCGGGTAGCACGTATGGAATATTGTCTTTGTAGTAAACCGGGAAAGGTTCTCCCCAGTAGCGTTGGCGGCTGAAAATGGCGTCGCGCAGGCGAAAGTTTACCTGTGCTTTGCCTGTTCCCTTTTCTTCCAGCTGCCTGGTCACAGTGCGAATTGCTCCCGGGACGTCCATCCCGTCCATGAATCCGCTATTGACCATGGTGCCTTCTTTGTCATCGTAAGACCCTTCCGACAAGTCGCCGCCTTTTACCACTTCAACAACAGGCAGGTTGAAATGTTTGGCAAATGCATGGTCGCGACTGTCGTGGCCGGGAACGGCCATGATGGCTCCGGTTCCGTAACCGGCCAATACGTAATCGGCGATGTACACGGGAATATCTTTGCCGGTAAACGGATGTACGGCATATCCACCGAGGAACTGCCCGGTTACGTTTTTCACCTCTGCCATCCGTTCACGGTCTGATCGTGTGCCTGCCATTTTCATGTATTTTTGAACGGCATTGCGGTATTGGTCCGTTGTAAGCTGTTCAACAAGCTCGTGTTCCGGAGCCAGCACCATAAATGTAGCGCCAAAAATTGTATCTGGCCGGGTGGTAAAGACCTCGATGCTTTCTGCCCGATCTTTCAAGGGGAAAAAGATGGTGGCTCCTTCTGATCGTCCGATCCAGTTTTTCTGGATCTCTTTCAGCGACTCACTCCATTGGATATGTTCCAGGCCTTCCAGTAAGCGTTCAGCATAAGCGGTGATGCGTAAAAACCATTGCTGCATTTTTTTCCGCTCTACCGGATGGCCGCCTCTCACAGAAAACCCTTCTTTCACCTCATCGTTGGCCAGCACGGTGCCAAGTTTGGGGCACCAGTTCACATAGGTATCGGCCAGGTATGCCAGACGGTATTGCATAAGGACTTCCCGCCTTTGTTTTTCATTCATTTTCAGCCATTCAACAGCGGTGAAGGGGGTGATGTGGCCACAGGCTGCATCTACATCCACATTCCCGCTGCGGGCAAACACTTTTTCCAGCTCACTGATGGGTTCCGCCTTCTGGGTTTTACGATTATAGTAGTGGTCAAAAAGCTGAATAAACGTCCACTGGGTCCATTTATAATAGGAGGGATCGCAGGTTTGCACCTCCCTGTCCCAGTCAAAGCTGAAGCCAATTTTGTCGAGCTGTTCCCGATAGCGTTTGATATTTTTTTCGGTGGTGATAGCGGGATGCTGACCGGTTTGTATGGCATATTGTTCGGCCGGCAGGCCATAGGCATCATATCCCATGGGATGCAAAACATTGTATCCTTTTTGTCTTTTATAACGGGCATAAATGTCAGAACCGATATAGCCCAGGGGGTGCCCTACATGCAAGCCTGCCCCTGATGGATATGGAAACATGTCGAGTACATAATACTTGGGTTTCTCATGGTCAATGAACACGCGGTAGGTTTTGTGCTCCTGCCAGTGGTGCTGCCATTTTTTTTCAACATCTCTGAAGTTATATTCCATTTTTCTGGTTTTTTCCAACTTGTTAACTTTTGTCATGATATCTGCAGAATCATAACGACTTGCGAAATTAACAAATGTTCCCTTTTTTATTGTAATTTTGGGGCGTTTTTGGCAATTATGGGATAACGGTTTTAAAATAAGTGTTTTATGAGCCAGGAAAACAACAATATGTTATTCGGTGAATTCCCTCCTGTTTCCACTGAGGCATGGGAAGAAAAAATCATTGAAGACCTTAAAGGTGCTGATTATGAGAAGCGGTTGGTTTGGAAAACCCATGAAGGGATCAAGGTGCAGCCATATTATCGCAGCGAGCACCTTGAAGATATTCCCCACATGCACGTTTTTCCGGGTGAAGCGCCATACGTAAGAGGTGCCGCGAAGAAGGGCAACGACTGGGCAGTCCGGCAGGATTTTGAAGAAACGGACCCGGACAAAGTGAATGCACTGGCATTGCAAGCTGTTTCAAAAGGAGCCGATGCGGTTGGTTTCAACGTATCCGGGCTTGCCGGCAGGGATGATTTGGCAAAGATGCTCCGGGGCCTGGATCCGGAAAAAACCGCCATGCATTTCCTTCATGGGAAAGATTATCCCGCGTTGATTGATCATCTTGACAAAATCCTTGACAAAAAGCAATTAACGGGTTCTGTTGATTTTGATCCGTTTGGATATTTTTTGCTGTATGGCAAATATCCTTTTGGAAAAGAAGAGGATTTGCATGTGGCAAAAACCCTTCTTAACCGGTCGCGGGACTTAGCTCCGGGTTTTTATGTGATCAATGTGAATGGCACTTATCTGAACCATGCCGGTGCAAGTGCCGTCCAGGAAATGGCATTTGCCCTTTCGCAGGGAAATGAATATTTGGCATACCTTACCGGGATGGGCTTGGTGGTTGATGACATTGCGCCGCGGATGCAGTTTAGCTTTTCCATCGGCTCCAATTATTTTTTGGAGATTGCCAAGCTCCGGGCGGTGAGGATGCTATGGTCAAAAATTGTTGAGCAATACAAACCTTCGGATGAAGGAGCCGGCCGGATGGTCATCCATGCGGTTACATCTGAATGGAACAAGAGCATATATGATGCCTATGTTAACATGTTGCGCACGACCACGGAGGCTATGGCAGCGTCTATTGGCGGAGCGGACAGCTTAACGGTCAATCCGTTTGATTCGACTTTTAAAAATCCGGATGAGTTTTCATATCGTATGGCCAGAAATCAGCAGATTATTCTGAAGCATGAAGCATATTTCTCCAAGGTGGCTGATCCGGCGGCCGGCTCATATTATGTTGAAAAGCTGACCGACTCGCTGGCACGGGCTGCCTTTGACCTGTTTCTTGAGACGGAAAACAGGGGTGGCTTTCTCCGCGCTGCCGAGTCGGGATGGATCAGTGAGTCGGTGGAAGAAACCTGCCGGAAACGAGACATGGACATTGCCATGCGCAAGCAGGTGTTTGTGGGTACCAATTTGTATCCGAATTCAGAGGAACAGATGCTGGCAAAAGTTGAACCCAGGTCGCGGTTAAGTGATCTGGCCGGTTTGCGTCAATACAGGGGGACCCAGTCGTTTGAAGCGTTGCGGATGGCTGTTGAACACCATGTAAGTAAAGGTTTCGAAAAGCCGAAAGTATTCCTGTTTACCTATGGTAACGCCGCCATGCGTAAAGCCCGTGCGACTTTCAGCAGCAATTTTTTCGGAGTGGCCGGTTATACCATCATTGACAACCTTGGATTTCCGGATCTGGACACAGGTGTGGATGCTGCCCTGAAGTCAGAAGCAGAGATTGTTGTGCTGTGCAGCAGTGATGAAGAATATGTTGGGATGGTTAGTGCCGCCACTGCCATCAAGAAGCAATCCCCGGAAACATTGGTTGTGGTTGCGGGCAATCCCAAAGAGATCATTGACCAATTGCAGGAGGCCGGGGTTGACTATTTTATCCACATCCGCACCAATGTGCTGGAGGCATTGCAGCGATACAACGAACTGCTGGGTATTGTGTGACGTCAAAACAAATGTGAATAGCTTTTTTGTGAGCAAAAACAAGGATATTATGAGACCTGATTTCAAAAATATTTCATTGGATTTTGGAAAGAAAAAGGCCGGTGATTATCAGCGTTGGGAGGAAGCCAACAAGGTGAGCAAGTGCTGGCAAACGGCCGAAAAGATTGCCGTTAAGGGTATATATGGTCCGGATGATCTTTTACAGATGGAGCATCTGGATTATGCAGCAGGCCTTTCGCCATTTTTGCGCGGGCCATACAGTACCATGTTTGTGATGCGTCCATGGACCATCAGGCAATATGCCGGGTTTTCCACTGCAGAAGAGTCAAATGCCTTTTACCGGAGGAATCTGGCTGCCGGTCAAAAGGGTTTATCGGTGGCTTTTGACCTGGCCACTCACCGTGGTTATGACTCTGATCACGAAAGGGTTATTGGTGATGTTGGGAAGGCAGGTGTAGCCATTGACTCCATCCTGGACATGAAAATTCTTTTTGATGATATCCCGCTGGATAAGATGTCGGTGTCGATGACCATGAACGGTGCTGTATTGCCTGTGATGGCTTTCTACATCGTTGCCGCGGAGGAGCAGGGGGTATCCATGAAAGAGTTAAGTGGTACCATTCAAAATGACATCCTGAAAGAGTTTATGGTACGCAACACATATATCTACCCTCCGCAACCTTCTATGCGTATCATTGCCGACATTTTCGCTTTCACGTCCAAAAACATGCCGCGTTTCAACTCCATTTCCATCAGTGGGTATCACATGCAGGAAGCCGGGGCTACCTGTGACATTGAGCTGGCCTATACGCTGGCCGATGGGCTGGAGTATTTGCGTACCGGTGTGAATGCAGGCATGGACATTGACAGCTTTGCACCGCGACTGTCGTTTTTCTGGGCTATCGGCATGAATCATTTTATGGAGATTGCCAAGATGCGTGCTGCGCGTATGTTGTGGGCAAAGCTTGTGAAACAGTTTAACCCGAAGAATCCAAAGTCGCTGGCTTTACGCACCCATTCACAGACCTCGGGCTGGAGTTTGACGGAGCAGGATCCGTTCAACAATGTGACGCGCACGTGCATTGAAGCCATGGGTGCAGTTCTGGGACATACACAGTCGTTACACACCAATGCGCTGGACGAAGCGATTGCATTGCCTACTGATTTTTCGGCGCGCATTGCACGCAACACTCAGCTATACATCATGGAAGAGACCAATGTTACCCGTGCCATTGATCCATGGGCTGGTTCCTATTATGTGGAATCGCTGACTCATGAGATTGCCCGTCGTGCATGGGAGCATATCCGGGAAATTGAAGGCTTGGGGGGGATGGCAAAAGCCATTGAAACCGGTGTTCCGAAAATGCGCATAGAAGAGGCTGCAGCGCGCAAACAGGCGAGGATTGACAGTGGGAAGGACATCATTGTTGGTGTTAACAGGTATCGCCGGGAGAAGGAAGACCCCATCGATATTCTTGATGTGGATAATACTGCGGTGAGGGCTTCACAGATCAAGCGCCTGGAAAAGCTTCGTGCCGGTCGTGACAATGAAGCGGTGGTAAATGCGCTGGATGCCATTACCAGGGCTTGTGAGACAGGAGAGGGCAATCTCCTTGAGCTTTCGGTGGATGCGGCACGTAAAAGGGCGTCGCTGGGAGAGATCTCTATGGCATGTGAAAAGGTTTTTGGCCGTTATCAGGCGGTAATCCGATCAATATCAGGGGTATATTCTATGGAAATTGAAAACAACGACAGTTTTGAAAAAGCACGTGCCATGGCCGATGAGTTTGCCGGCCTGGAAGGTCGCCGGCCCCGTATCATGATTGCCAAGATGGGGCAGGACGGCCACGACCGTGGCGCGAAAGTGGTGGCTACCGCCTATGCCGACATCGGCTTTGACGTGGATATGGGTCCCCTGTTTCAAACCCCGAAAGAAGCCGCACGGCAGGCCGTGGAAAACGACGTTCATATTGTTGGTGTTTCCAGCCTGGCGGCAGGACACAAAGTGCTGGCCCCGCAAATTATCGAAGAGCTGAAAAACCTGGGTCGCGACGACATCATGGTGATTGTGGGTGGTGTTATTCCCCCGCAAGACTATCAGTTCCTCTATGACGCTGGTGTGGTGGGCATTTTTGGACCAGGAACGGTTATCGCCGATGCAGCCGTTAAAATGCTATCCATTCTGCTGGAATCACGGCAGGAAGGATAAGATTGCGGGGCTAGCGCCCCTTGGGCAATTTTACAGGAAGCCAAACCCGGCCAGCCCGGCAATGGGTTAAACATTTACCGAAGCATAATCACGGATGATGTAAACGTCATAGTCTCCAAGGTAGTGAAAACCCAGTGAGCGGTACAGCGCAATGGCGGCTATGTTCTCACGGTGAACTTCCAGTTTGATCTGTACATTCTTTTCTTTGGCAAAACGAATGGACTCCACGCTTAACAGCCGGCCTATTCCCTGTCTCTGATATGCGGGCAACACACCCACATGGTGCAGGTGTATACGCCTGCCGTCGAAGGTCATCCAGCTGGTTCCCACGATGGTACCATCGTTGAGCTCACCCACCAAGAGCTTACCACCCAGACGCAGGGTTTCACCGAGCACTGCCGCATTGTCACCCCGCACACGACCACCCAACCCGGTTTCTTCCCACAACAGCATTACCTTTTCATAATCATCTTCCCGATAGTCGCGAACAGTCAATCTTTTAAATATTTCACTCATTTGTTTACAATTCTGCCTTGTGTTTTCTTAAAAACTATTTTACGGATGATTTTAACATTAACAAACAGATGCACCCGGAAAAAGTGAAAAGGTGAAAAAGTTGAATATCCAAATGTTTAACCTGTATTATTCATGCTTTTAATTCAGGTCAGATGCGAGGCGTCGAAAGCCGCCG
>REEA01000179.1 GCA_007695305.1 Bacteroidia bacterium | reverse complement strand
ATTAAAAGCATGAATAATACAGGCTAACTACTATTTACTTTCTCCCTCGCCCCCTGGGCCCAACTACATCCTATAAACTCCACTCGTCGGTTCACCATACGGCTTATTCAGCGAAACGGCGATGGCCATGGCCACCACCTGCCTGGTTTGCATGGGTTCGATGATGCCGTCATCCCAAAGACGCGATGAGCTGTAATAGGGTGAACCTTCGGTTTCGTATTTTTTCAGGATACTTTCTTTCATGCTTTCTATTTCAGTGGGATCGGCTTTTTGTCCTTTGGCTTCCATCTGGTCGATCTTTACCTGGGCCAGCACCATCGCTGCCTGTTGTCCACCCATCACCGAAATTCGTGCCCCCGGCCACATAAAGAGGAAATGGGGGTCAAAGGCCCTCCCGGCCATGGCATAATTACCGGCACCGTAAGAACCACCGGTAATAATGGTGATCTTGGGCACAGAAGCATTGGCCACGGCATGCACCAGCTTCGACCCGTCCCTGGCAAGTCCGGCATTTTCATAAACCTTACCCACCATAAAACCGGTAATGTTTTGCAGAAACAGGATGGGTATTTTGCGGAAGTTGCACAGCTGGATAAAGTGGGTGCCTTTTAGGGATGATTCGGCAAACAATACCCCGTTATTGGCGATGATGCCCACAGGATAGCCCATGATGCGCGCGAAACCTGTAACAAGGGTGGTGGCATATCGGGATTTGAACTCGTGAAAGCGGCTGCCATCGGTAAGCCTGGCAATGATCTCGTAGGGATCGGTCTGTTTTTTCTGGTCGGCCTGAAGGATGCCCGTCAATTCTGCGGGATCATAGTCTGGCTCTTCCGGTTTTATGACATCCAGCATTTGCTTTGTTCCGGGCTGCAGTGTTTCAAAAATGCTGCGGCAAATGGAAATGGCATGCTGATCATTTTCTGCAAAGTGGTCGGCAACACCCGACTTTGTGGTATGTACCTCAGCACCACCCAGCTCTTCAGGAGTTACGATCTCGCCGGTGGCTGCCTTTACCAGTGGCGGGCCACCGATAAAGATGGTACCCTGGTTTTTAACGATTATGGTTTCGTCGCTCATTGCGGGAATATATGCACCACCCGCCGTACATGATCCCATCACCAGTGCGATCTGCGGGCATCCCTGCGCAGATAGCCTTGCCTGGTTAAAAAATATTCGCCCGAAATCATCCCTGTCAGGAAATACTTCCGCTTGCTCGGGAAGAAAAACGCCTCCCGAATCAACCATATAAACACATGGCAGGTTATTTTGCATGGCGATCTCCTGCGCCCTGATATGTTTGCGAATGGTCTCCTTCACATATGTCCCCCCCTTTACTGTTGCATCATTGGCAATGATCACGGCTTCCTTCCCATGTATCACACCGATACCGGTAACAATACCCGCCGCGGGGAAACTGTCTCTGTATTGCCCGTATGCTGCCAGTGCAGACAATTCAAGAAAAGGTGTGCCCGGATCCAGCAATAAATCAATCCGCTCACGGGCCAGCAGCTTACCACGCATCCTGTGCTTTTCAATGGCATGGTCAGGACCTCCCTTCATCACACCGTGCATGATCTCGCGATGTCGATCCAGGATCTGTGTGTAGTGCTTCTGGTTTTCAATAAACTCAGGGTCTTCCTTCTGAATGTGTGATGGGATGGTGTACATACGTCATGTTTTGATATGTGATGCTGTTTTTGGTGATCTGTAACAGGATGATCAGACAGCCATTTTGCTCCAAAGCCTTTTTGCATGGTCACGCGACTCCACGAAAATCTTTTCCTTGTCAACAGTTTGTATTTGCCGGTTTTTGACGATCAGCTTTCCGTTGGCAATCACGTCACGCACATGGGCTGCCGTAAGTCCAAAGATAAAGTGCCCATGGAAATTATCACTGTTCAGGGGTGTTGGACTGTCATAGTCGAGCACCACCAGGTTGTTGGGACCATCACCGGCAAACTGATTCTGTTGCAGATAGCGGTGAACATTCCTGAAACGCTGATATAAGGCCGGCGGCGAAATGACATCACAATGCTGACCGGTAAAATAAGCCGCTTTGGAGCTCCTCAGCATGTCGCTGTGCATGCCATCGGTACCCAGCATGATGTTTTCTCCCAGGCCTGTGCCGTTAAAGCATCCCACCTTATTTTTCAGATTGCTCTCCATATTTTCCACAATCCAGCATGGTTTGCTCCTAAAAATACCGCGCTCTTTGGCATCCAGATGTATCCCGTGCACGAGGATGGTCTTTGGTGAATCCAATATACCGGCCTCGTTCAAACGTTCCGTCACCTGCTGGTAATAGTTTTGCAAGCAGTGCTCCTGGTCATACCGGTCTTCAGCCAGGTGCATGTGTATGCCGGTGTCGTATTTTTTCATCAGCTTCACTGCTTTATCCAGTGTGTCCGGCCCTACCGTAAATGAAGCGTGTAAGCCTACGAGTCCCTGTCTTTTCTTTAAATACCTTTCTGTTTCGGCCAGTCCTTCTTCCGCTTTGTCTTTGCCGTCCCTGTCGGTGGCTTCATAGCAGAGCAGGTGTGAGATCCCGACCTCTTCAAAAGCATCGGCAATGATGTCAAGCGACCCTTTAATGGCATTGGGCGATGCATGGTGATCGATGACAAATGTGGCACCCAAACGTGCAGCAGCCATTGCAGTTACAAGCGCACTATAGCGAATGGTCTCCTTGTCGAGCGCCTTATCAAGCCGCCACCAAATGAATTCCAGGATTTCCCGGAAATTTCCCGGTACACGGGCAGGCGCCGGCATTCCCCTGGCAAGGGCAGAATACACATGATGATGCCCCACGGCAAAAGATTTGGTGATCAGTTTGCCGCTGCAGTCCACTACTGTATGCTCCGATAAGTCTCCCGGGTTTTTTTCGTCGCTTCTGCTTATGAGATGGATCGCACCATCCGAACCCTCGTCCACCAATACATCGGCCTGCACAAACTCCAGGCTTTCCCAGTGAATAAATGTTCCGTTCTTTAGTAAAATTCCCATAATATGCTGCTTATTTATTGATAAATAATTAGTGATTCATGATCATTCGTTTGTATTGGTATGCCATTAGGCTGTTTCAACCGACAAGTTTTGGTTGCCGTTCAGCTTAAAATTGCCCTGGCTAAAACCGCTGAACAGGCAATTTAGTTCTTTTTTTACCGTCAAAAAATGTATAGGCATTGGCAACAGCAGCAGCGGTCGGTACCATACCAATCTCCCCAATACCCTTGGCTCCGTAAGGCCCGTGGGGATCTTTTTCTTCCACGCCGATTACCTTCACCTCCGGCATCTCTTTTGCCCGCCAAATACCTAAATCCTTTAACCTTACCTGCTTTGGCCTGCCGTTTTCCAATTCCAGTTTTTCAGTGAGCGCATATCCCAGGCCCATATGCACGGCACCGTGGATCTGCCCTTCAAAAAGCGTCGGATTCATGATCTTTCCGGCATCATGGGCAGCAACAACCTTTTTTACATTCCCGCTTTCATCCAGAATAACAACCTGGGTGGCATAGCCATAGGCGAAATGTATCTTGGGGTCTTCAGCATCTTCACCGGGTTTGCATGTCCAGTCGCAAACATATTCACCCCGGTATGTTTTCCCGGCGAGTTCTGCCAGCGGCTTATCCTTACTCTGGTGTTTTTCCAGATCCTCTTTGATTTTTTTGCAGGCATCCAGAATGGCGTTGCAAAGCAGGGCCGTACCCCTGGAAGAAGTTGTCATACCCGTTGGCACATCTTCACCGGTATCTACTTTCACTTCCATGATCAACGGATCAATACCGGTTTCCTGGTGAAGGGTCTGAATGGCCATGGTATGGATGCCCTGCCCCATTTCTGTCCAGCCATGATGGATCAGCACCTTGCTGGCATTTACGATCTCGATCTTCACTTTGCTTTCATCGATCATACCGTTACCCACCCCGGAATTTTTTATTCCACAGGCAATGCCGGCATATTTGGCATTTTTGAAATCGTCTTTTACCGCTTCCAGGGTTTTCCGCAGTCCCACACCCTCCAGCTTTTGTCCGGTAGCAGTGGTGGCTCCGTCGGTAAGGGCATTGTCGTAGCGGATCTGCCACCTGTCGAAGCCCCCTTGCCGGCAAAGATCGTCAATACAGGATTCCAGGGCGAAAATGACCTGCGGAACACCAAAACCCCGCATGGCTCCTGAAGGGATATTGTTGGTATAGATGGTTTTGGCTGAGATGTCAACGGCAGGGACGGTGTAACCACCGGTGGCATGTCCCACAACACGTTCCATCACCTTTGTCCCCACGGAAGCATAAGCGCCGGTGTCGCCCAGGGCATTCAGGGTCAGGGCGGTAAACCTGCCATCCCGGTCACAGGCCAGCCGCATTTCCATCCATACCGGATGTCTTTTCGGATGCATCCGTATGGATTCCTCCCTGTTCAGGTGAACCTTCACCGGCTTCTTCAGCAAGCGGCTGAAGAGTGATGCATGCCCCTGCACACTGAGGTCTTCCTTTCCTCCGAAACCGCCACCGTTGGATACCTGTGTTACGAACACAAGACTTTCGTCGATGCCGAGGAGACAGGCAAGCTGTTTACGGTCCACATATACCCCCTGACTCTGGCTGTAAAGCCGAATCCCTTCCTTTTCAGGCAGGGCCACGGCACATTCGGTTTCCAGGAATGCGTGTTCAACATGTTGTGTCTCAAAAACGGCAGCTGAAATATGGGCAGCTTCCTTCATGTCATTGGCGGTGTCGCCGAAACGGATGCTGCATGTTTCCAAAACATTTGACTGTCCGGGATGCACCCGGACGCTGTCTGCAGATGCCGCTTTATGCATATCGCAAACCGGTTCGGAGACTTCGTAGCCGATCTCAATCAGCGCCGCCGCTTTCCGGGCAATTTCTTCTGTTTCGGCTACCACGCCGGCCAAAACATCGCCTACACAGCGCGTGTATTCTCCCTCGGCGATCATCAGCGGCCAATCCTGGAAAATCAGCCCCACATACCTCTCCCCGGGGATGTCGGTAGCGGTAAAAACACCGGCTACCCCTTCCATGGTTTTTGCTTTCATGGTGTTGATGGAAAGGATTTTTGCACGGGGATGTTCGCTGAATACTAGGGCACCATACAACATACCGTCGAAGAACAGATCATCCACAAAAGGCCGTGCGCCCAGGGCTGTCTCTTCCGACTGGTATTTGGGCCAGGCTGATCCGATTTTCGCCCCCGGCCCGGATTTAGCAATCTCTGATCTTTCAACACCATCCAGGGCGGCTTCCAGGGCATCCACAATTTTGATGTAGCCGGTGCAGCGGCAAAGATTGGGCTGAATGGCCCCGACGATCTTCTCCCTCGAAGGACGATCATTCAGCTCAAAGAGCTTCTTGCTGCGCATGATAAATCCGGGGCTGCAGAATCCGCACTGCACAGCGCCATGCTTTGCAAACATCCTGCCGATATAATGACGAAAGCCGTCAGGCAGCCCTTCCATGGTGACAACCGACGCGTCCTGCAGCTTTCCCATGGGGGTGCGGCAGGCAAGCTTTGGCTTCCCGTCAATCTCTACCGTGCAGGCACCGCAACTGCCTTCACCCGAACATCCGTCTTTCGGTGAAATAATGCGGTGTTCCAACCTTAAACAGGAAAGCAGCGACTTCGACGGGTCTCCCTCATAGGTCTGTTTTGTGCCGTTTAATGTAAATCTGATCATTATTTTTGTATTCAATGGGAACAAGTTGTATCATAGCCCCGGTGGCAGATCTCTGATGTCACTAAGACTGGTCAAACCGGGATCGACAGCATCCGGGAGGCGGATCATTTTTTCAACGGCCCTCAGGTCTTTCAGCCCGCTACCGGTAGACATCACAATGTTGTGTGTGCCTGCATCCAGCCTTGCCTCCCTGTGATACTTCAGCAGTCCTGCGAAAGCAGCTGCTGCAGCCGGCTCTGAAAAAATACCTGTGTTGCGGGCCATCACCGAAGCCGCCGACAAAATATCCGCGTCACGCACAGTCACCCATTCTCCCCCGTATTGACGAAGCAACTGCTTCGCCATCCTGAAGTTCCTGGGGACGTCAACGGAAATGGAGTCGGCCATTGTGGTGCTCGTTTTGATCGTAAAATGCCCGCCCGCCATGTTCCTCACCAGGTTGTCACTCTCTTCCGACTGTACCGCCACCAGCACGGGCATCTTTTCCAGCAAACCGATCTTTAACAGGTCTTCAAAACCCCTGTAAATTCCTGAAATGATAACCCCGTCGCCCACCGAAATAAATATCCGGTCAATGGCTGTGGCAGCCATATCCGTAAAAATCTCCCATGCGGCTGTTTTTTTCCCTTCAATCGTAAGCGGATTGTATGCAGTGTTCCGGTTATACCAACCGTAAGTATTGCTGAGCCGGATACTTAGCTCAAAAGCTTCGTCATAACTACCCCTTACAGGGATGAGGTGCGCTCCGTACATCATTACCTGGCTGATTTTAGCCTTTGGTGCAGTTTCAGGGACAAGCACCACGGCATGCTGCCCCCGGGATGCGCAAATCCCGGCAATGGAGGATCCCGCATTTCCTGTGGATGCCGCCACGATGGTATTAATCCCCCTTTCTGCAGCATAGGCCGATACCAGGGCAGAAGCCCTGTCTTTATAAGAAAAAGTGGGATTCTGTCCATCATCTTTCACATGGAGAAAATAGGGCAGAGGCCTGCCGTCCAACTCCCTGAAAACATACATGGGCGTGTTCCCTATCCTCAGAGGCGGAAGACTTTCCTTTCTTTCAATGGGCAATAAATCAAGAAAACCATTAAGGCTAAGATCAGAGAGACTTGTGTTTTTGTTCCTTAATAAGGAATAGTCGTAAACGGTTTTCAAAACCCCGCGGGGTGGTCTGTCAGGGGTATTGTCACTGCTGCAGTCCGGACAAAGATAAATGACTTGATTATGAGCATCTTGCTGCTTCCCACAATCAATGCACTCAAACGCGTAGTCAACTTTTTTTGTCTGAAGCCCCATAATCTTGCCGCTTATTTTGCCAAATTATTAAATTTTATGCAAACTGCATCGGTTTTTCTTACAAGAATTGAAAAAAATTGCTTTATGGTAAATATGATTTGCATGCAGCAACCGCCTGTATGTTCATGAAAAAGGATATATATTTGCATTAGGCAGAATTGCTTCTTTGCGGTTTTTGCGCTAATAATTTTGCGGCCTTTGCGTGGGATCTATTGTTCCTCGCGAAGAGCGCAAAGAAAAAGACACGCAAAATGCGCAAAGAAATGGCCAAAGCTTAACCTAAATTCTAACTTTTTGACTTTTTGACTTTTCGACCTTTGGACCTTTCGACCTTTACACATTTTCCCAAAGATTTTTTAAAACCGACCAGAATGAAAACCACCATAACCATAGTATTTGCACTGATAATTACGGTCTTATCCGGAACAGCTATGGCATTTCCTTTTGGGAACAGCCATCAGGTATATATTGATGATGTCCGGATACACTATCGTTATTGGCCTGTGTCGGATGAAGAGTTGAAAGGCAGTTTTTTGCTGGTACATGGTTTTGGAGGCTCTACCTTTTCCTGGCAGGAGGTGGCCGACAGCTTGCAAAATCTCGGATATGCTGTCATAGCTGTGGATATGCCTCCATTTGGTTACAGTGACAAATCTTCGCGGATCAACCAGTCAGTCACCGCCCATGCAGAACGGTTGCACCGGCTTATTCAAAGTGAATTTCCCGGTCGCACGTGGCACCTTGCAGGTCATTCCATGGGAGGTGCGGTAGTACAGGCATATGCACTGATGTATCCCGACGACCTGCAAACAGTCACTTTTGTGGCAGGAGCACTTTTCTCGCGGATTTCGGAGGCCGGACAGCACGTGAACTTTCTGTTGAGGCTGTCACCCCTGCGTTTTGTGCTCGGCGAGCTGGCCGAACAATGGTTCATCAACAACAACCGGATAGAGCAATTGCTGGAATCCGCCTACGGAAAACCACCGACAGAAGAACAGGTTAATGCCTATCTTCAACCTCTCAGAATCCCCGGAACAGCAAGGGCCATCCTCTCATCGGCGGCTTATTACCACGAACTGCAATCGCTGGAAGCAAATGCCTTACAGGTGCCCGCTATCGCCATCTGGGGAGAAGAAGATACCTGGGTAAGCTACAAAGGACGAAAGTCAGTTATAGAGCAGATGCAAAACCTGCAACTGGTACTGCTGGAAGATACCGGCCACAACCCCATGGAAACACATCTTGACGCTTTCATGGAAGCATGGCTTGCGGCATTGCAGGACATGTACTTCACCCAATGAGAAAGCATTAACCGGACATCTTATCCAGAACCCCTGTCCTGGCATTGAATTCGGCAATCAGCTCATCCCACCTGTGCACCTGGTGAAACTGTTCCGGCCACAGATTCCTGTCGTACCAAAGCTGATTGAGGTCCTGAACATCTTTTTGCTGTTGCTCAACCCATGTAAAGTATTTCAGGTTGTGGATGGCTTTTTTATCATAGTATCCAAGCTCTTTAAGATGATCTGTGGTGCACCCCTTCAGGCACTTTTCAAAGTCTTTGATGGCTTGCTTTTCATCATATGCACCACGCTGTTCATGCAATTCTTCCAGTCGCGAACGGTAAAGATCAGCAGAATCGGTGGCGACGGATAAAACAATGTCATCACCGGTCATTTCGTAATATTTAGCGGTTTTTATGGCCGA
>REEA01000110.1 GCA_007695305.1 Bacteroidia bacterium | reverse complement strand
GTGCAGGATGTGTTTGCTAGCGCATTTGCGAGAGCAGGGGGTCATCTCCGGTTCGTAGCAGTTCAGCCGCTTTCAGAAAAGCAGCGTCTTCATCGTGAATAACAGGGAAAAAGGCATCCGCGCCAATAATGTTTCTCCCGATATAGGCTTTAAGATTTGCTTTTATGCGTGATTCGGTTTCGCTGTCGATGCGCTCCGGAATGCTTGTTCCCTGCTTACTCACATAAGCCAGAAATTGCTGATAGGTTTCGGGGTCAATAAAAAAAGATTCCATAAACTGCCGTGCATCTTTGAAAAGTTCAAGGGCTTGCCGGTTCCTGTCGGCATAGTCGAAAGCAAAAGAATAAATATGTCCGCGATTAAACACCAGGTTAAAAAATGCAGCATTTGGCCCCCCCGGGATTGCTACAAAAACATCGGGCATAATGCCTCCTCCCCCATAAACGATCCTGCCGGCCGGTGTTTCAAAACGCATGTTTTCATCAAACTTTATGCTGTCGGGGTGAAGCATCTCACCATTATGGTAACGCTGCACAAACTCACTGAAATAAGCATCTTCACCCTCTTCATAAGGTTTTTGGATGCTTCGGCCGGTTGGTGTATAGTACCTGGCAACGGTGAGCCGCATGGCAGAGCCGTCTCCAAGTTGAACCTGCTCCTGTACAAGACCCTTGCCAAAAGACCGGCGACCCACCACCAAACCCCTGTCATTGTCCTGCACAGCTCCGGCAATAATCTCACTTGCTGACGCCGACCATTCATCAATCAAAACTACCAACGGCTGCGTTTCAAAAAGACCGTCGCGCCTGGCCCTCGCATAGGTACGCGAACGGCGCCTGCCATCCGTATAAACAATCAGCTTGCCGGGCTCAAGCAGTTCATCCGCTACCTGAATGGCTGCATCCAGAAAACCACCGCCATTTCCCCGTAAATCCAATATGAGCCCGGTGAGACCTGCTGCCATTAGCTTTTCAAGACCTTCGGAAAATTCCTGATGTGTTGTTGCCGAAAACTTGTTGAGCTTGATATACCCGATATTGTCGTCCACCATATAGGCAATATCCATGCTGTAAGTGGGAATCTTGTCGCGCGTAAGCGCAAAATCTATCAAATCAGGTACACCACTGCGAAAAATAGAAACATGCACAACAGTCCCCTTTTCTCCCATCAGCATATCCACAACATCAGCCGTCGACATATTAACCCCGGCAATCAAACTGTCTCCTACCTTCACGATACGGTCGCCGGGCATGAGACCGGCACGCTCACTTGGCCCTCCTGCAATGGGATGAATCACGACTACAGTATCCTTGATCATGTTGAACTCAATCCCAATTCCTTCAAAGCTCCCCATTAACGGGTCGTTCATCCTCCTGAAGGCGGATGCCGGAATATAAGATGAGTGGGGGTCAAGATTATTTAACAGGTTGCGAATACTTTCTTCAGTCAGATGCTCACGTGAAACACTGTCAACATAGGAGTCATAAATATAATTGATAACATCATTCAGCTTGTTGTAACGATCTATACCTATGGAAAAAATACCACCATCCTGTTTCCCGCTTCCGGTGGTTCTCAAATTTAACCCCAGGTAAAAACCCAAAACCAAAACCAGGGCCAAAACAATGGGCATGTAAATTTTAGAAAAAATAGTATGCTTGCGATCTTCGGTCATATATCATAGAGTCAAAACAATACAAAATTAGTGATTAATCACCTGATTATCTGTTATTTTTTCTTAAAAGGAAGAGTGGTCTTCTGTTGTATTCGCCGCATGATTTCCGATGTGGAAAATCCCTCCAGCAGCGACAGCGTGATTACCCGCCCGCCTTCGGAAATCACGTGTTCAGCACCGGCAATGTACCTGTCCCTGTAATCATCACCTTTTACCAAAACGTCAGGACTGATCAGCGCGACAAGCTTCTCAGGGGTGTCTTCCTCAAAAAGAATAATCAAATCAACAAATGACAGGGCAGCCAATACCATTGCACGTGCTCTCTGATCATTCAGCGGACGACCTTCTCCTTTGATTCGGCTTACTGATGTATCTGTGTTTAAACCCACAATAAGAATGTCTCCAAGGTCGGCAGCGCGCGCAAGATAATCCACGTGACCTGCGTGAAAAATGTCAAAGCAACCGTTTGTGAAAACAATGCGTTTGTCTTTAAAGCGATAGTATGTGATTTGCTTTTCTATCCCCGAATCTTGCCCGGGATAAATAATCTTTGTTTCAAGATGACGATGTTTGCTGAATGTCATAATACTGTCCGTTCCTTAATACATGTGTATGTTACGGAAAAAATGCCGGGTTCTTGCTTTAGCCCGGATATTCCGGCTATTGTCGTATTTGTTTTTTTGATAGGAATGACAAAATAATCCATGAAGCTGTTCCGGCCAAAATATTCACCACCATTTGTGTGGCATGCGTAATATATGCATAGGATGTGGCCGGCTCCGGATTTATTCTGTAAAGCTCTGTCAGCGTGATAATGGTCAAAAAATGATAGGTCCCGATGCCTCCGGGAACGGGCACCAGCAACCCAAGGCTGCCCATTGCCAAAAGGGTAAATGCCGCAATAGGAGAAAGATGTGAAGTTCCATCAATGGCAAAAAAACAAAGGTAAACGGTAAGGTAATACAAGCCCCAGATAAATACAGTGTGTAAAACAAACCACCCTTTGCCGCGCATGGTCCTGATTGTATTGAATCCATGAACAAATCCGGCATATTGCCTTTTTAGCTTGTAAAAAAAACTATCGGCTTTTGCATGCTTCATTTTTTTCCTGATGAAATATATGGCACCGGCAAGCAATAAAATGGCAGCAATTAGAATCAGGGCCAACGGCAGCCAATGTTCTGTGCTTCTCTCCAAAACAGGAGACCAGAATACCCGGTATATAAAGCTTCGAAGAAACCCAAATTGCAAGGCAATAGCAACAAATACGATGGCAAGCATACTGAAGAAATCAAATACTCTTTCCGCCAGGACCGTCCCTGCTAATGCATTAAATGGAGTATTGGTGGCTTTCCCAAGAGTTACGCACCGGGTTACTTCTCCCATTCTGGGAATGGCCAGGTTTGCCAGGTAACCCGTCATTACAGCATAAAAGGTTAACATGGCCGACGTACGATATCCCATTGTCCCAATCAGCATGTTCCACCGGAGTGCCCGTAAAAAATGACTGATGATTGCACAAAGCATGGCTAGCAGAACCCAGCCATAATTGGCTTGCCGCAATTGCAGGATGATCTGCTCCGCATCGCGGTTGCGTGTAATCAACCACAAAATGATTACTCCCAGTAGCAGGGATATCAACATCCTGAAAATTCTCCTGAAACGTGTTTTCAAGCCGATGCTTTAGATTTTGTTATTGCTGTCCGGGAAGATAATTTTTGGCACAAAATCGGCCGCTTCTTCCGGTTTCATTTGTGCATAGGCAATAATAATAATGATGTCTCCGGGCTGCGCCTTGCGTGCAGCCGGGCCGTTTAAACAAATGTGACCGCTTCCCCTTTCCCCTTTTATTATATACGTCTCAAGCCGTTCCCCATTGTTAACATTTACAACCTGCACCTTTTCATGCTCCATAAGACCTGAAGCATCCATTAAATCTTCGTCTATGGTAATGCTGCCTATATAGTTAAGGTCGGCTTCCGTTACAACCGCCCTGTGTATTTTTGATTTCAAAATTTCCAATAGCATATTGCTGGGTTTTCTAAAGAATGGCCATTCTCATGGCTGGAAAAAGCAAAATTACGAATTTAAGCTAAGATTGTCAATCAGCCTTACCTCGCCTGCATATACGGCAATACATGCAACCAACTCCCCTTGAGAATCAGGTGAAACTGCCGGCAACAATGTGTTTTCACAAACAATGTCAAAATATTCCACCTGCAACTCAGGTGACCGGTTAATAAAAGCGACAACATTTTCTTTTATCTCTTCTAAAGAGTAAGATGAGAACATCTCACGGGCCTTCATCAAACCTTTGAAGATTCTTGGCGCAGCTTTGCGCTGCCCCTCGGTGAGCCGAACGTTACGGCTGCTCATAGCCAGCCCGTCATCCTCGCGCTCTGTCGGGCAGGATACTATTTCCGTTTCATGACCCTCAAGTGCTGCCATCTCCCTGACAATTCTCAGCTGCTGAAAATCTTTGCGGCCAAAGTAAGCCCGGTCTGGCTTCACCATTTCAAACAACTTGTCTACCACAACAGCTACACCATTAAAATGCCCCGGTCGGAATTTCCCCTCCATCACTTTGTCTAAATGTCCAAAGTCATATCTTTTAACCGCTTCATCCGGATACATTTCCAATACATCAGGACAGAAAACCGCATCGCAACCGGCCCGGGCAAGCTTCTCCAGGTCACTCTCAAGCGTGCGGGGATATGCAGCAAGATCAGCCGGATTGTTAAACTGTTTGGGATTAACAAAAACACTGCAAACATAAATGTCGTTTTCTGCACGGGCCCTCGCTGCAAGTGACATATGTCCGGCATGCAAAGCTCCCATAGTGGGAACAAAACCTATCCGCTTCCCTTTGGCTCTCTCTTTTGCCAACCAACTGCTCAATACGGCTCGTGTTCTGATTTCTTTCATAATACCACGATATATGCGGCAAAAATTTCTCTTAAACAAACCCGCTGCGGCTCGTATAAAACAAATCCGCAAAGCTAAAAGGAAAATTTTAATAATAGCAAAAAAATGCGTAATTTTGCATATTATTTTTTATCGTTCTTTAACCAGTGAATATTTTTATGGAAAAGCCAAAAGTTCTTTTCGTTCAACAGGAAATTACACCTTATCTAAAAGAAACACACATGGGGCATATTGGAAGGTATCTGCCCCAGGGTATACAGGAAAGAAAAAAAGAAATCCGTACATTCATGCCCCGCTATGGGTGCATAAATGAGCGTCGTAACCAGCTGCACGAAGTCATCCGCTTGTCAGGGATGAATCTGGTGATTGATAATACTGACCATCCGCTCATTATCAAAGTGGCATCCATTCAATCAGCCAGAATGCAGATATATTTCATCGACAACGAGGACTTTTTTCAACGGAAGTTTACACTAACCAACAAGTCCGGAGAATATTTCGATGACAACGACGAGCGCACCATATTCTTTACTCGAGGCGTTATTGAAACGGTGAAAAAATTGGGATGGGCACCCAGCCTGGTACATTGCAACGGATGGTTCACAAGCCTGATGCCGTTTTACCTCAGAGAAGTACTTAAAGAAAACCCCATGTTTTCTGATACCAAAATTATTTACTCTCTCTATAACGACGAATTCCCCGGCCAACTCAGTAAGGATATGGCCAAGAAAATGAAAACCAAAGGGCTCAGTAATGGCGTACTGGAACAATATGCCGAACCCAGTTACGTGACCATTAGCAAAGTGGCCATCGATTATTCCGACGGTCTGATTTTAGGCGACCGGGAAATCAATCCGGAGCTTGAAAAATATGCAAGGGAAAGCGGCAAACCCATCCTGGAATTTCATGACAGGGATACCTATATTGATGCCTATAATCAGTTTTATGATGAAATATTGGTCACTGAATCGGTCATGGAGCAATAATATTACGTAAATTTGCGTCCATATATCGCCAATCTGGTGTTCTATTTGCTCATAAAAATTAATAAGCCTTGAAAACAATCATAAACCCCCGTATTTACGGGGTTTTTTACGCCTTACTCAAGCGTGTCCCGCTCTTAATCTTTGCAGGTATAATCATTCATGCGTGTTCTGACATGGATGAAATCGGCCTCGACCTGATTGATACCCGGGCTCAACTGAATTCGATCGATACTCTGACCATCAAAGCCATGACCATCCCCGGCGACAGCATCGCAATGAACCTAGGGTCAAACAATATCCTGGGTATCATCAATGACCCTGAATTCGGGAAAACCCGCGCCAGCATATATACCGAAACCCGCCTGTTCGAAAATAACCTCTACCTGGGCGATAACCCGGTGCTCGACTCTATACACCTGGTATTATTATATTCCGGCGACTATTACGGTGACCTGGAAACATTTCAATACCTGGAAGTATATGAACTGGCAGAAAACATCCCCGATGTTGACTCCCTCTTCTCAAATATCGAAGTACCCCACCACCCGCGTATCATTACCCGCACAAGAAGTGGATTCTATTTTCAACCGGCACCATCCGACAGTATCATGGTCGACAGCATCATGAGACCACCACAAATCAGAATCCCGCTGTCAAACCAGTTTGGACAAAAATTCATTGATGCCAATGGCACCGAAACCTTTGAAAATGTCCCAAATTACCTGGAAACATTCAAGGGACTGCTCATTAAACCCAACGAAAATGTGGATGGAATAGGCGCCAAGTACTCCATCAACATGCTCTCAACCCTTACTTCTATAGAGCTTTTTTATCATACCGTTGAAGAAGATAGTGTCATTACACATATGAGACGATTCCCAATCAATGAATTTGCCCAAAGATCCACACGTATTGAACATTTTGGCTATGAGGACACAAACCCGGTATTGCGCGAGCAAATTCTGAATGAAAATCAAGCCATGGCCGACAGCCTCCTTTTTATCCAATCACTGGGAATGCTGCGTGTAAATATTGATATCCCTTTTGTGGATGAACTGACGGATATACCCCGGCTGCTCATTAACCAGGCAAAACTGGTGATTCCCGTACCCGAAGAATATGTGACAGAGGAATTGCCCCCCACCCAAAACCTTATTCTTCTTCGCATTGGTGAAGACGGTGAACTGAATCTCCTGGATGACTACCTGGTAGGAAGCGCCTATTTTGGCGGCAGATTTGATGAAGACAACATGCAGTACACATTTAATATTACAAAATATTTTCAGCAACTACTTGATGGAATTTACCCCAATGACGGATTAGCGCTCGTAACGCAAAGCATTACAAGAGATATGAGCCGCGTTGTTCTTAATGGCCCCGGAAATCAGGATAATCCGATGCGCCTGGTCCTTTTTTATTCAGTGTTTGACTAATAGAATTGAATAATATGTGCGGAATCGTCGGATATATCGGACCACAAAATGCTTATCCCATTCTCATAAAAGGCCTGTATCGTCTTGAATATCGAGGTTATGACAGCGCAGGAGTAGCCCTCCTGAATAAAACATTAAACTTGTATAAAACCAGTGGCAAAGTAACCGACCTGGAAAAATTGGTCAATGGCCAACATGCAGCGGGAAACATCGGAATAGCACACACCAGGTGGGCCACCCACGGTGAACCAAATCAGGTAAATGCACACCCACACCAAAGCCCATCCAAAAAGCTGGCCATCATACATAATGGTATCATAGAAAATTATGCGGCCCTTAAAAAAGAACTGCTGAACCGTGGCTATCTGTTTGCCAGCCAAACCGATACAGAAGTACTCATCCACCTCATCGAAGATATCCAGGACAACGAAAATGTAGAACTGGAAGAAGCAGTTAGAATCGCACTAAACCAGGTAGTTGGAGCCTATGCCATCGTCGTTATATCAGAGGAACATCCTGACCGGCTTATCGTAGCAAAAAAAGGAAGCCCAATAGTCATTGGCATTGGAAACAATGAATATTTTATCGCTTCCGACCCTTCTCCCATCGTGGAGTATACCAAAAATGTCATTTACCTGGAAGATGAAGAAATGGCTGTTGTCCCGCGCAACGGAAAACTGATCGTGAAAACAATCAAAAACCAGGAAAAAACACCCTATGTACATCACCTGGAAATGCAACTGTCTTCCATCGAAAAAGGAGGGTTCCCGCACTTTATGCTCAAGGAAATCTATGAGCAGCCACGAAGCATTAAAGACAGTATGCGTGGTCGGCTGCATGCCGACAAAGGAATCATATCCCTGGGAGGAATCATTGATTATGAGCAAAAACTGATCAATGCCCAACGTATCATTATTGTCGCATGTGGCACATCATGGCATGCAGGCCTCGTAGGTGAATACCTTTTCGAAGACCTTGCCCGCATCCCGGTTGAAGTGGAATATGCCTCAGAGTTTCGGTACAGAAACCCCGTTATTGACGAAAAAGATGTTGTGATCGCCATAAGCCAGTCAGGAGAAACCGCAGACACCCTTGCAGCCGTTCAACTGGCAAAAGCAAAAGGAGCAACTATCCTGGGTATTTGTAACGTGGTGGGCTCATCAATCGCCCGTATCACCGATGCAGGTTCCTATACCCATGCGGGACCCGAAATCGGCGTGGCATCAACAAAAGCCTTTACGGCACAGGTTACCATCCTGAGCCTGATGGCCTTAGCCGTAGCCGACAAAAAAGGGAGTATCCCCAAAACAAGATTTTACCAATTGCTCAGAGAATTGGAAACGATCCCCGAAAAAGTTGAGAAAACTTTACAGGTTAATGATCTTATCTTTGAAATATCTAACATTTTTCAAAACACCCGGAACTTCCTTTATCTGGGACGTGGATACAACTTCCCGGTAGCCCTCGAAGGCGCACTTAAACTCAAAGAAATCTCCTATATCCATGCAGAAGGATATCCGGCAGCTGAAATGAAACATGGACCCATTGCACTCATCGACAAAGAAATGCCCGTAGTGGTGATCGCCACAAAAAAAGGCAGCTATGAAAAAGTGATCAGCAACATACAAGAAGTCAAAGCAAGAAAAGGAATTATAATAGCCATTGTTACAGAAGGGGATGACGATGTCAGGAAAATGGCCGACCATGTGATCGAAATACCTGAAACCGACGAAATATTTGTGCCGCTGGTGGCAACCATACCACTGCAATTGCTGTCATACCATATCGCCGTGCTGAGGGGCTGCAACGTGGATCAACCCAGAAATCTGGCTAAGTCCGTTACGGT
>REEA01000081.1 GCA_007695305.1 Bacteroidia bacterium | reverse complement strand
TCGCATCCTCTTATCCTCTTATCCTCACATCCTCGTTTCATCAGCGCCTGGATAATCGTCTCCCTGTGTTTACAGTGATTAATCAGCATTCATTCGCCGGCGCTCGCCCCCGGCCCCTTTCCCAGGGGATATGGGGGCCCATCACTCAAGGGAAATGCAATTGCTTTTTCTTCCTTCAGATTTTTATGTTCTGCAGCGACAATCGTCGAACGGCAATCGACAATCGTCAATCGACAATCAGTTCCTCTTCCAGCTCTTCCAGCGATTTCCCTTTGGTTTCCGGCACAAAACGCCAGACAAATATAAAGGTTAGCAATCCAAATATGGCATATATCAGATATGTTCCGGCTGATCCCAAATATTCCAGTTGCACGGGGAATACGGTTGCCACCGAAAAACTGACGATAGAGTTCCAGAACCCCATGATTGATATGGCCAGACCGCGCAGCTTATTTGGGAATATCTCCGAGAGCAGTGCCCACATCACAGGACCGAGGGATATGGCAAAGGATGCCACAAACATCAATAGTCCAATCAGAACCCATATTGAATGGATACTGATGGAGTGCTTCAGGATAATTTCCTTGAAATTGTTATAGGTATCCTGACCCACTTTTTCTTTTACGAGGCTGAAAAAAGCCACTTCGCTTTCGAATGCCTGATCTTGTAGCTCAGAGAGGGTGCTGATATTATTCAGGTGGTATGTATCTGCCTGCATTTCCTGAACCTCAGCCATTAGTTTTTCCATGGATTGCTCATCAATGGTATATTTGGCATTCAAAAAAGAGAAACTCACAATCAGCATGGAGATACAAATACCGGCGGCACCCATATACAGCAATGGTTTTCGGCCAAACTTGTCAATGAGCAGCATGGCTACGATAGTCATCACCACGTTGGTAACCCCGAGGATTGCCGCTTGAAGGAAGGCAGCGTCTTTCCCACCGCCGGCCATTTCGAAAATCATCGGAGCATAATAGAATATGGCGTTGATGCCCGTTATTTGTTGAAAGAAAGCAATGCCGAAGCCTATTATCAACACGGTTTTCATTCGCCTTGAAAACACATCCGCCCATCGTGCTTTATCCTTATTGATTTCTTCGTGGAGACTTGCTTCGATTTCTTTATATACAATTAGTGACCGGGCTTTACCATTGATTTTTGCCAACACAGAAAGTGCTTCCTCATTTCTGCCCTTTTGCATGAGCCAGCGCGGGCTCCTTGGCACCAGAAACAGCAGTATGAGATAGATCAGGGCCGGCACAGCTTCCACACCAAGCATAACCCGCCATTTCAGGTCGGGATCGGCAATGGTTTGCTGAAAATAATAATTGGAAAAATAAGCGATGGATATCCCCAGCACGATGTTCAGCTGATTAAAGGTAACCAACCTTCCGCGCAGGTTTTTTGGGGCTATCTCTGCTATATACATTGGTGCAACCAATATAGCCATCCCTACACCCAGCCCACCCAGAATACGGGCAAAAAGAAATATTCCGATGTTGAACGCCAGGGCCGTGATAATGGCACTCAGGGTAAATAAAACAGCCGTGAGTTTTAATATATTTCGCCGGCCAAATCTGTCAGCCATGCGGCCTGCGATGATATTTCCACCGATAGCGCCCAGGATGAGCGAGCTCACGGAAAAGCCTATCAGCATTGAACCGGAGTCCAGTCCGAAGGTGCCGCGATAAAAGGGAGTCGCACCGGATATGACAGCACTGTCAAATCCCAGGAGGAACCCTCCCAGTGCAACAATCAGGCTGATAAAAACAGTATAAAGTTTTTGATTCATAGAAATCTGTTTCTTAATGGTTCTTTATCAGTTTTAAGCTGCGTGTTTTTCATAATAAAAAACTTACTGTTTCTCTCTTTTGCGACCTTTGCGAGGAAAAAAATTGGGGCCACTCAAAGATATCCACTGATTACACCTAATGTGAGAATGTGAGAATGTGGAAATGTCAAAATCAAAAAATACGTTATAATTTCGCATCATCACATCCTCGCATCCTCGTATCCTTCCTGAAATATCTATCTCAGTTCTCAGCTTCTCAACTCCCGGCTCTCAAATCTATCATGCGACATCTTTTCCAGGTTATACGCTTAGGGCCGTGTTTTCTCATACTGAGAGACTCTTAGCCAATGTGTGTGGTAATCCGTATTACCGGCTCCACCAGTTAATTCTTCTTCTGAATCCTTCCGGGCGTATCGTTCCGGTTTACCGGATCAATAACCTGCATTTTGATTAAACACACCAGCCGACAGGTCGACTTCTGTTTGTGGTATGGGCAGGAATCCTTTGGTTGCCGGATTGAATGTAACGTCAAATATGGGTTGTTCACCCACATAGTTGGGACCACGTATGCCTGAGTGGGATAATTCCTGGCTGGCATAGTCCATTCCGCGTCTCAACACGTCGAAATACCGGATTCCTTCCAGTGAGAGTTCCAGTCTTCTTTCTTTCCAGATGTTTTCGAAGGTTGCCGGCACTGATTCCAGTCCGACTCTTTCTCTAACCCTGTCGAGGTATTCCTGTTTGTTGGGGCTGTCAAGTTCAGCAGCCATCAGCAGTACATCTGAGAAGCGTATCACGCGGAAGTTGGCAGTGCGGTTCAGTTCAAACTGTCCGGCACTTCCCCAGTGTTCTGCATCCGAGGAATATTTTTTGGAAAAATAACCTGTATGCTGATAACCTTTGCTCAGGGTACCATCCAGTTCCTCTTCCAGGAGGATGGTATGTTCAAAACGCGGGTCATCCTGCATAAACAGGGCAAGTTTATGGTTTACGGTAGCGAAGCTCCATCCCCTGTTCCAGTTGGTGGATCCGGTTACCCTAGGTCCTTGCATCTGGGCAGCCAGATTGCCGGCGCCTCCTCGCGGATATCCCCAGTCCCACCATGTGGGGGAATCGCCGTGTGCGATTTCGAAAACCGATTCCACACCAAACTCACCTGCGAGGCTAAAGTTATGGGAATAATCATCCAGCAGATCGTGTCCGCTGTTGGCGATCAGGTCTTCCAGCTCGGCAAGCACGTATGCCCGGTTAACAGTTGTGCCGGCTGCATCAAGTTCGGCACCGTAAACACCGTTATAAAACAGATACACCCTTGCCAGTAATCCTTGTGCAGCCCATTTTCTGATCCTTCCGGTTTCTGCTGCGGATACTGATTCCGGCAAATCAGCGATGGCTTCCACGAGATCCAGGGCAATTTGATCATACACCTCTTTGGGTGTATTCTGCTCCTGGCTGTACTCCGAAGGTCCTGATAGTGTTCTGGTCAGCAGCGGAATATTTTCAAAGAAACGAACCTGTTCAAAATAGAAATAGGCACGCATGAACTTCACTTCGGCAATTGTCCGCTTTTTGAAGCTATCAGACGCATCAATGTTTTCTATGATCTCCAGGTAGAGGTTTGCCCGGTAAATACCGATATAATTCCGAATCCAGGTAGCGTGCACAACAGGGTTGGTTGCGGGAATATTATGGATGTTCAACTGGTTAAAATTCAGGCCATCGTTGGCATCAGATCCGCCGCCAAATGCATCGTCGGAAAGCACATCAGCCACTGTTACGAAGGGAGCCCAGCTGACACCCGGTGTTGACATATAAGTGAGTACATCATAAACTGATACCAAAGCCTGGAAAGCGTCTTCTTCGGTTTGGTAAAAGTTGGAGCTTACCACCTGATCCAAAGGTTCAAGATCAAGAAAATCATCGTTGCATCCAAATAATAATATGGCAACGAGAAAAGCCTGTAATGATTTGATTATTATGTTTTTCATGACTATTTTCTTGTTTTTGTTAGAATGAAATGCTTGTACCCAGGCGGAACGTTCTTGCCTGAGGATATATACCCCTGTCTATTCCAATGTCGAATGAACTAAGTGCTCCAATTTCCGGGTCAGCTCCAGTATATCTGGTGAGTGTGATCAGGTTTTCTGCTGAAATATAAACCCGCCAGCTTCTGGCATTGATTCTGTTCAGTACGCTTGCAGGAATGGTGTATCCAATCTGGATGTTTTTCAGTCGAAGGAATGATGCATCTTCAATGTACAGGTCAGATATCCTGTTGTTCTGGTTGGTGTCGCTAAAGGTGAAACGTGGTATGGTGTTGGATGTTCCTTCGCCTGTCCAGCGATCTAACATATCCGTTGAAAGGTTGGTGTTGTTCAGGTCGCGTCTCCTGATACCATTGAAAACATCATTTCCGTAGGTTCCAATGATGAGAAAGCCTAAATCAAATTGCTTGTACTCAAAATTTCCGTTCATACCAAAAGTCCAATCTGGTGTAGGTTTGCCGATCATCGTGCGGTCATCTGAATTAATTACACCGTCACCATTTACATCCACAAAACGGACATCACCCGGCTGGGCGTTGGGTTGAAGCATTTGACCATTCTTATTAACATGCTGGTAGACATCAGCCCAGTTTTGGAATATGCCATCGGTAACATAACCATAAAAATAGGCAATTGGCAACCCCAGTTCAGTGCGTGTTACCATACCCGCCACTGCCCAGTTTGCACCGGGAAGAATACCTTCTGCATTCCCGATTTTAGTCATCTCGTTTTTGTTGTAAGCTGCGTTTACACCAAGGGAATAGCGGAAGTCCGGTTGGTAGTTACGCCAGTTAAGTGACATCTCCACACCTCTGTTTTCTACACTTCCAACATTGGCCACCGGCGGGTCGTTGCCCACATGACCGGGGATGGGTATCACTTCAAGCAATCCTTTGGTTGTTTTGACGTAATAGTCAACAGTACCGGTGAGCCGGTTGTCATAAGCCCCAAAGTCAATGGCAATGTCGATCTGCTCCGATTCCTCCCACCGGATATCCCGGTTGGCAATGAATGACGGTGAGGCACCGAATGCCCTTCCGCCGCCAAAAATGTATCCTCTGCTCCTGTCGATGGTGGAGATAAACTGATAGTTGCCAATTTCCTGGTTACCGTTAATCCCCCAGGAAGCCCTTAATTTAACCACTTCCAGCGGGCCTAATGATGGGAAGAAATTTTCTTCGCTGATCATCCAGGTGACGCCAAAGGAAGGGAAGGTACCAAAGCGATTATTGGGACCAAACTTTGATGAGCCATCTCTCCGAACAGTGGCGTCAAAAGCGTATCTGGCCAGGTAGTTGTATGATACACGTCCGAACACTGACAAAAGGGCTTCATGATATGCTCCTCCAAAAGCCTGCCAAACCGTATCTGTTGCCATATTGAGGTAAACATGGTCAGGGTTGCTCACATCCACGTCGGCATTAAAACCATAAAGATTCTCAAAATTGGTTTTGCTGGCAGTGGTACCCAAAAGCGCCGAAAAGTTATGGTCGTCAATTTGTTTTGAATAGGTGAGTGTATTCTCGAATTGCCAGGTGTAATACCTGTCAATATTTTTCTGGACGGAGGTTTTGTTCAAATTATACTGGGCCCCATTAAGATAATACAATGGTTGATAAGAGTCACCCAGAACATAGGCTAAATCAATACCCAAAGTTGTCCTGAATTTCAGATCTTCCAGTGGTTCAATTTCTCCGAAAACATTTCCCACGATCTTGTCCACCCGTGTTTCACCCGTCTGAATTTCCAATAATGCCAGTGGATTTACAATTTCAGCACCTATGTGTTCAGAAATGCCATATATTTTTCCGTTACCGTTGGTTACGACAGGTTGATTGGAATAGGGGGGTTGTGAAAGTATGGCTTCGTCATCTTGAAAGACGGGTGTCAGGGGGTCAATGTTGAGAGCGCTGCTGTAGGCTGCGTTAAATGAAGCATTACTGGCAATCCCTCTTCTGATTATATGTGAATAGGCCAGGTTATTTCCGAAGTGGATGAAGTCATTGACCTGATGACGGGTATTTAGTCGCGCAGTGAGACGGTCAAATTGCGACCGGTCTCCCCCGATGATTCCCTGTTGTGTGAAATAGGAAAGAGAGGAAGCATAGGTTGATCGCTCAGAGCCCCCGCTAACCGACAGTTCATGGTTTGCGATGGGTGCATTGCTCTCAAACAGTTCTTTTTGCCAGTTGGTATTGTGCAGTGGTATTTCATTTGGGTCAAAAGGTTCCGGTTGTCCGGCATTTCTTGCACCCTCATTCATCATCATCATGTATTGCTCAGCATCGAGCACATCAACATACCTGGCAACGTTTTGAACACCTTGATAATAGGAATAATTTAAGCTTAAATCTCCTTTTACGCCACTTTTTGTTGTAATAAGCACAACGCCATTGGCCGCTCGTGCACCATATATGGCCGCAGAGGCCGCATCTTTAAGCACATCAATGGATTCAATGTCGCCGGGGTTCAGAAAATCGATTCCACCTACGACCATTCCATCCACCACGTATAGTGGTTCTGCGTTACCGGTGGTTCCCGCGCCCCGGATACGGACCGTGGGTGCTTCACCGGGCTGCCCCGAAAGGTTGGTTACCAGCACACCGGCAGCCCTGCCCTGCATGGCTTGTTCAACCCGAAGTACCGGTGTTGAAGTAATTGCTTCGGCATCTACACTGGCAATGGCTCCGGTAACAACTTTTTTCTGTTGTGTACCATAACCCACCACCACGAACTCCTCAAAGGTGGTAATATCAGGTTGCAATTGAACATTGCGGACAATCGTTTCGCCGGATTCAATGCTGATATCAATTTCAAATGGCATGTAACCCACATAACTAAATGTAATAACATGTGATCCGGCTTGCAGGCTAAGGCGATAATCGCCGTCAATGCCCGTTACCGTACCCTGGGTAGTTCCTTTTACCATGATTGTGGCTCCCGGCAGCGATTCGCCGGAAACCCGGTCGGTCACAATGCCCTCAAGGGTTTGGGCATGCAGCAGACCACCATTGATGAATCCGGGGATCATCAACAGTAGAAAAAGTAAAGTGTTCTTCATCTTTGTTTGTTTTTGGTATGGTTTTTTTTTGAAGAATAATTGTACGATTAGCTGTTTAAATGAGCTGAAAAACGCGCACATAGTCTACGCGCATTTGCTGGGGAAAGACAGTGGTTTCATTTGGGCTGCCAGGCCAGTTACCACCTACAGCAACATTGAAAATGAAAAAAAACTCCTGATGAAACTCTGTCATGTGGCCGGGTGTAATATCAATGGAATAGTACTGGATGTCATTGACAAACCATGTGATTGTATTCTCGTTCCATATAATGCTAAATACATGGTATTCGTCGCCGAAAGTACCTGCCGGCAAGGTGTAGCTGCCACCTGCCTGCACGTGCCCGCCCAGATCCCAATGTACTGTGCCATGCACGGTATTTTCCCTTCCACTTCCTCCAATCATTTCCATAATATCAATTTCACCGCATTTGGGCCATCCCACGGATGTGATATCATTACCCAGCATCCACAGTGCCGGCCATAAACCCTGACCGGCGGGAAGCAAGGCCCTGATATCAATGCGTCCGTATTGGAATGATTGTTTGCCCTGTGTTTTCATCCTGGTGGAGGTGTATTGCCGGTTGCCAAAGTTTTCGTTCCGGGCTTCGATGGTTAGTATACCATCTTCGACCCAAGCATTTTGCTCACGGTAGTATTGGAGCTCATTGTTACCCCATCCACATAGATGTGGACACCCGTCACCAATTTCAAAAACCCAGTTTTGAGGATTGATGGTATTGCCCTCAAATTCATCGTGCCAGACAAGCTCCCATCCGTCATAATGCAAGGGAGTGGTATAACCCTGATCAGGAGATACGTCCTGACCTCCTATCACAATGGTAACAGGTATGACCCTGCGCAGGTATCTGCCGGAGGACCCATATGCCCTTACGTCCAGCTCATAGGTGCCTGGCTGAACAAACTGGTATGTAAATGTTCCGGTGATATTGGTTTCAACGGGTTCATCAACCGTGCCAACCCGCAATTGATATTCAACGGCATAATCGGCAGTTGCCTGAATAAAGACATAGCCGCTGCCATCATCTGCGATTTCAACTTCCACTACCAGATTCGCAGGATCTCCCGTATTGATGAGGTCGTCACTCTCACAAGCGGAAATCATAAGTATCGCCATCACCGGCAAGAATAAATATCCCATGAGTCGAAATACAGTCATGGTTGTATGATACAGTTTGAAAATGGCCGGCTTTTGCCGGCCATTTTCAAAGGGTTATTACTATTCAAAAATAAAGTTTCGGATATAGAAGGTTCCTGGATCAGGGTGTCCGGCACCACCAATGGAGATGGCAAAGAAGTTGAGATCGCCACGCTCGAGCGGAGTACCGTCAGGTATGCCGGGCCCACTGGTCGGCTCACCTAACTGGAAAGTCCAGGTTTGCCACTCATCAAGTACAACGTCATCAGGATTTACATCATACTGCAGGTGATGGTTCCACCATTCTGCGTTATCATGCGAATTTGCAATAACGATGGCAATGTCTTTTGTCAGGCCACCTGAAAAATCATTATCACTGGGAATATATACATCAAGGGAAACAGTGGTAAAGTTATCAAACTGGATATAGTACTCGGTGGCAAACTGAAGTTCCTGCCATTCGGTAGCAATCCTGTGATACTGCCCAACCTTTACTCCGTCAGGATCAGCAGGATCATCCACACCAACAGTTAATTCGACAGTTGATTCTGTTGGGACCAGAATTTGAACATCTTCATCACTTGTTGAAGCAAAAGTATTGAACATTTCTGTGGGTGTTAATTCATCCAGTGGATCTATCGGATCTACCTCTTCTACCACATCAGGTTCTTGTGCAGGATCATGGTAGTGAGCGTAGGAGAATGACCATACACCCCAGTCGTAAACAAAGAGTACGTGCATATAATCATATCCATCGCGTTCTTCGATATCGATGATGAACGATACGCTGCTTTGTGGTACGGTTACTTCGCCAGGGGTGCCTACCTTTACGACTCCAATCCAGGCACCTAATCCTGTCAAGGTAACTTGCATGGTGTTGGGGTTAAACTCAAAAGCGTGGGTTCCTCCCAGCCACGGACTGAGATCCTCTCCATCCGGGCCTACCATATTGGCAGGGATGGCTTCGATACATTCGCCCACGAAGTCTTCGTGGAACACGCCGCCTTCACCCCACATATAACCTTTGTCGTCAAAAACATAATCACCATTCCTGTGGAAGGTAAATTCATGGAAATACTTACAAGGCCTGCTGCCGTCGTTCTCCAGGAACCACCAATCTCTCGGACTATCCACGCTGGGACCTACACCCATGCTGGTTTCAATACGGTATAGTTTCCATGTTTTGGAAGTTTCACCGGCCAGTAAGGAAAGTAAATAATCCGGATCGTCAAGCACGATGATCTCGGAGAAGCTTCTGCTTACGCCATCCTTATTGGTAGCTGTAAGGACAACCTCATACGTGTCGGGACCATCATAAGTGTGGATGGGATTTTCCTCCGTTGAGGTATTTCCGTCGCCGAAGTCCCAATTGTAGGTTTCGGCATTCTGGGAGAAGTTTGTGAAGATAACTGTCAGATAGTTATCTTCACTGATTTCATACTGGAAAGTTGCAATGGGGTCTTCTGCCGGATCATCATCCTTGCTGCAGGATGCCAAGGCAAAGAAGGCAAAAACGCCCACAAGCAGAAATGCCTGAATGAAATGCTTTTTTTTGATGCTTTTTTTCATAGTGATGTTTTTTTGGTTGGTTAACATTGAAACGAGAATAGTTGATTTAAAACATATTATCGGGCAAACATAGTTGCAAATCACGCGTATTACAAATATTCAAATACAGCAATATTACAGCAGGGGTCATTTTAACTACATCATGAATACATCATGTGATTTTTTTTAATTTGATATTCAGGTATATATGTTTTTTCCCCAGTTAATTATCGGTTTCTAATTGTCAACATAATCACAAACAATCTTTTTTATTTGATGTGGTGTTTGTCAAAAGGAGATGAGATAGTCTGTCAGGTTTTCATGGGGTTCGAGTTTTAACTTTTTTCTAAGTCTGTACCGACTGATTTCCACACCCCGCACGGAGATATTCATAAGCGGTGCAATTTCCTTTGTGGAAAGATTCATCCGGAGATAGGCGCACAAGCGCAGCTCCTTCGGGGATAAGTCCCCATAAGCCGACTTTAAGCGGGTGATAAAGTCCTGGTGAACTTCATCGAAATAGTTGTCAAATAATTCCCAGTGCTTTTCGTTGCGCAGCTCTTTGTGAATTTTTTTCAACAGGCCAAAGATATTGTGTTTTTCCGGATTATCATCCGGGATGTTTTTTAGCATTTTTCCCAGGTCATTTTTTAGTGCTGTGAGCGTCCTGTTTTTTTGAATAAGGTGCATGGTGGCATTTGCCAACTCCTTATTCTTGTGCTGCATTTCACTGGCCAGACTCTCGTTTCGCAAGTGCACGATCTCTTTTTCGCTTAGAGCGGTTTGTTCCCTGAATATCTGTTCACGACGTGCCAGTTTTTTTTCATGCCTGATTTTTTCCCTGAGGCGGATTTTCAGCATTCTTCTCCTGAACATGTAAACATTTCCCAAGATGATGAATAACACGATAACGGCATATAATACGTAGGCTATTCCTGATCTCAGAAAGGGTGGATCAACCCGGAATTGAAATGAACTGACAGGCGTTTCTATTCCAAAGGGATTTCGCGCTTTGACTTTAAAGGTATATTCACCTTCCCGAAGGTTTGTATATTCTTTAAAGTTTAATTCACTCCATTCAGACCAGGTAAGATCAAAACCCTCGAGGATATAAGAATATCTTATGGCCATCGGGTTCTCAAACATGGGGGAGGTAAATCGAAATATTACGGAGTTCAGCGCATGGGGAAGCTTGGGAATATGTTGCACGTTTTCTGATATTTCTGCACTGAATGCGTGATAAGTGACAGGTTGCGACTTTCCGTAAAAGGATATTTCAGTAAAAAAAACCTCTTCAACACCATGATAATCATAAGCAATATTAGGATCATAATGGATAAGTCCCATTTGGGTTCCGATAAAAACATGATGCGGCAAATCAACAAATATAGTTTGGAAAGCGTGGATCATCATATCGTTGATCCTTGAAAACGGGGATGTTATATCGCGATACGATCCGTCTTCCAGTTTGCGCATAACCCCCATCAGGTCATCTTTGAAATACCACAGATTCCCTCTTGCATCCTGGTGGATGATACTGATAAAGTTTTTCCCTTCAAATAAGCTTTCAAATAGTGGATCAGACAGGAAGATGCTCTGGTCGTAGTCAAAATATTTTATCCCATCATGGGTGGTAATGATCATGCGATCATTAATGTGATGAATGTTATAAGGAAGGTCCAGGGGTAAACCTGCATCACCAAAATACAATAGAACATTTTCCACCTGCGAATAGTCATCTGTTAAAGAAAGCCTGAAAAGACCCCGGTAACCGTGGGAGATCCATAAATCATTTCTGTTGTCAAGAAACAGATGCCTGCTTGACTCCCTGAATCCTTTAACTTCATCAAGGAAATGCCAATCACTTCCTCTTTTTTCAAGCCTTACAAGTCCGGTATATGTTCCGGCAATTATGAGGTTTTCTTTATCGGGTGGCGACAGGAATGACCAAAACCCGCGGATATCAGAAATTTTTCTCGCGTTGAATCCATCCACCTGGAAACAGCCAAAGTTGTGGCCACAAAGCAGTGTATTGTCAATAACCTGCAGGCTCCATACTTGTCCTTCAGTACCTTCCACCAGCTGAAAATCTTGCTGATTATGTTTTCTGCTGCCAATGCTGTCGGTATGTTTAGCGAAAAGCCCCTGGTTCGTACCCACATAAAGGATTTCATTATGCACCACCGTTGCATAGGTACTTTCGATATTGTAGTTGTAATCAAACAATGTCAGTGGCGACCGGATCTCAATAAAATCAATTCCGTTGTCAAGTCCAGTCCATAAATTACCGCGGTTATCCTCAAGCAAAGCCAGCACAGTATTATTCTGCAGACCCTTTAACCTGTTCATATGCTGCAGAATATTTCCCTCCGGGTCACTGATATACACTCCGTTGCTTATGCTGCCAAAGGCGATATTACCGTCAGAGAGTTTTATACCGCAAAACAGATCATATTTTCGCATTTTTTCACTGATCGGGGTTTCCCAGGGATACACGTTTTGTCCATTCCACAAATACAGACCTTTATTGGATGTACCAATCAGCAACTCCCCCCGCTTGTGGGGCAAAATAGTGTTTATTTCACTGGTCAGAAACAGCGGATCGCCGGAGACCAGGGTGAGATTGTTTCCCTGCAGCGACATAAGCCCGTGTGCCCTGTCCACAATAAAAAAATCATTATCAGGGTTAAACATAAAACCAAAATTATCGACAGGTTCTATAACACTGATGGCATTGTTTTCAAGAATTAACAAAACATAAAATGACTGAAAAATGATTCTTCCATCATGCTGGAAAATATTCCATATTTCATCAAATTGGGTAAACTCCGGAGGCACCAGGTGATTCAGGGAGTGCCATACCAGCCGGCCTTTGTCACCCGGTGCCAGAAACCCAATTTCCTCAAAAGCCCCAGCGTAGATTGTATCACCTGCGGCCAGAACAGATCGAACCACCGAGGTATTGGGCACCTGATAGGTTGTCCAGCTTGAGCCATCATATTCCAGGATTCCGTCATTGTTGGCAAAATAAATGAACCCCCTGGCACTTTGTGTAATTGACCAGTTCTGTGAGCTTGCAGCGTAGCTATAACGTGGGTGATTGACAATAATCGGACTTCCCACATCTTTAATCTGACTGTGAGAATGGGAAAAGATGAGCGAAATAAAAAGAATCAGGACGGAATTTTTTACCAACGAGTACATCTTTTAATAATAATTGCCGGGAACAAACCATCAGATGCAAAAATCATACAAAACCCACATATTGCAATTGCCCTTTCATGAGCGGGCAAGACTTGATGATTACTCAGAGGGTGTTCCGGTTTTTCCCGTTACAATATACAAAAAATATTTTTACAATTTGTGACATTCGCTGCAGGCAGAAAGGCGTTTGTTAATCAAACTGCGGTCAGGGTTTTGCTTTTTCTTTCTTTAAGACCTCCCTTGCCCTAATCAGCGAACATTCAATGGTTTCACAAATATTCTCCGGGCCGATGTCCTCATACAAACCTTCTTTAATCAGTGCTTCTCTTGTTTTGGGTACAACCCCCGATAAGATCACATGGGTGTTGTGCTGTTTAGACCTCTGCCAGAAACTGCGCAAGTTTTTTAAACCGGTGGAGTCAATAAAGGGAACGCGGCGCATACGGATAATACGAACCTTTGGGATTTCCCGGATTTCCTGTTCAGCTTCTTCGAATTTATTGGCAATTCCGAAAAAGAATGGCCCTTTAATCTGGAACACCTCCACACCTTTTGGAATATCGAGGGTTTCAAAATCGTCGGCAATATGGGATTTTTCGTCCTCCACTTCATGCCGTAGGACTTCAATGTCGGTTGTTTCCATTACCCTGCTGATAAACATCACCATAGCCAGGATGATTCCGAACGGCAGCGCGAAGTTGAGGCCAACGATAACGGTCAACAGGAAAGTTACCATCAAGACCGTGGCTTCCCCCTTAGAGCTTTTTACGATGCTTCTGAAAGACCGCCATTCACTCATGTTGTATGCTACCACTATCAGGATGCCCGCCAATGTCGTGAGGGGGATCATTACGGCCAGTGAACCCATAAAAAACATCAGGATGAGAAGGATCAGTGCATGAAACATGCCGGCCACAGGAGTTTTTCCGCCATTGCGGATATTGGTCATGGTTTTTGCCAGTGCTCCTGATCCGGCCATTCCGCCTACCATTGGTGACAAAATATTTGCGAAGCCCTGGGCCATCAGCTCCGTGTTTGGCCGGTGCCTGTAACCGGTGGCACCATCGGCAACAATGGCCGAAAGAAGTGACTCAATGGAGATCAATGCGGCAATTGTAAATGCAGGAACAAACAATTCGCGCATCATATCTATATTTACACCGGCAAAGCCCGGAACCTGAAAGCTGGCAGAAAAGTCGCCGAATTTGCTGCCGATAGTCTCCAGTTCAAGATTGAGGAATGCGTTCAGCAAGGATACCACGATAATGGCGATAAGTGAGCCTGGGATACGTTTGTAAATCCTTGGCCAGACCAGGGTGATGGTGATGGTCAGCAGCCCCATGACCCCGGTCATAAAATGGACATCACGAATATTTTTCCAGTAAAAAACCCATTTCCCCAAAGGGTCGGGAGGGGAGCTGGTTGCTGTGATGCCCAATAAATCCTGTATCTGTGAAGTGAATATGATCAGTGCGATGCCGGAAGTGAAACCAACAACGATAGGGTAGGGCATAAACTGGATAACGGTGCCTGCTCTCAGCAATCCCATCACCAGTAGCATGCATCCCGCCATCATGGATACCACAACAACCCCTTCCATCCCAAACTGCTGTGATACGCCAAAGATTACCACTATCAGTGCACCGGATGGTCCGCCAATCTGCACCCTGCTGCCACCCAGAAAGGAGACAAAAAATCCGATTACCACGGCCGTTATCAGACCTGTTTGCGGTGACACACCCGATGCAATGGCGAAGGCGATGGCCAGCGGCAGGGCCACAATACCCACAATGACACCTGCCGTAAGGTCAGAAATCAGGCTGTTCCTTTTGTAGTCTTTAATGCTGTTGAAAAATACCGGTTCGAACATAAATGCCTTATCGTTTGATCAACATTACATATCTTTGACGCGATTTTAGAAATAACACAGGCACAATGCTGTATTGTACAAAAATATATTTTTTGAATTTATTGATTACCGGGTAAGACGCAAATAATTCTCATCATGGAATATAAGACCCTGCCGCATTTGTTCGAAGAAAGTGTAAACAGGTTTCCTGATCATGTTTTTCTAAAGGAGAAAAGGCATACATCCTATACGGAGACGACCTATGCAGATGCTTACAAGGAGGTGAGGCGAACCGCCCGGGGGTTGATCAGTGCCGGCATGGAAAAAGGAGACCGGGTTGCCCTGATCTCTGAGGGCCGTAATGACTGGGTAATCAGCGAGCTGGCGATTTTGTTTGGCGGTGGTATCTGTGTTCCCCTTTCGGTCAAAATAGAAGAACCCGAAGACCTGCTTTTTAGGTTGCAACATTCAGGCTGTAAGGGAGTTATCGTTTCAGGAAGTCATCAGCACAAGGTTTTTCCCCTGGCGGGCAAACTGGGTCTGCTTGCTTTCATCGTGGTGCTGGACCCTTTGGATGAAGCCGCTGAAATTGCCATTGATGAACAGGCTGTCACTGTATTATACATGGATCAACTGCGGCAGACTGCGGATGAGATGGGGGAGACCTTTTCGGGGATGCTCGAGAAAGTAAAAGATTCCCTTACGCCCGACGATTTTGCCAATATTTGCTATACGTCTGGAACAACGGCTGATCCCAAAGGAATTATTCTCACACACAAAAATTATATACACAATGTGGAGCAGGCTTCAGCCATTTTTGATGTGCCTGCCGATTATACGTCTTTGCACATTCTCCCGTGGGATCATTCGTTTGCCCATACGGTGGGCATTTATGCGCTGATACGCAACGGTGCAAGTCTGGCATCATTAAAGATAGGCAAGACACCCAATGAGACCATAAAAAATATCCCGGTTTGCATCAGGGAAGTGCGTCCTTACTTTTTGCTGAGCGTTCCTGCTTTGGCCAAAAATTTCAGAAAAAATATTGAAAAGGGTGTAAAGGAGCAGGGCAAGCTTGCCTGGTGGCTTTTCAGAACAGGCCTTCGGGCTGCTTATGCTTACAATCGTGAGGGCTTTAACAAAGGCGGCGGGTTTCGCAATTTGTTAAAACCTGTGGTGCGGTTATTTGATCTGATCCTCTTCAAAAAAATACGTGAAGGATTTGGCGGGCGCCTGCGCTTTTTTGTTGGGGGAGGGGCCCTGCTCGACATAGAGCTGCAGCGCTTTTTCTACGCCATCGGTATTCCCATGTATCAAGGCTATGGGCTTACAGAGGCTTCACCCGTGATTTCCTCCAATACACCCCATTGGCATAAGCTGGGGTCGTCCGGGAAGGTCGTGCCCTGGCTCGATCTGAAGATCTGTGGGGAAGACGGCCTGGAAAAGCCTATGGGGGAACAGGGCGAAATTGTTGTGCGCGGCGAAAATGTCATGGCCGGATACTGGAACAACGAGCGGGCAACAACCGAAACCATACAAAATGGCTGGCTGCACACCGGCGACCTTGGATACCTTGACAATGACGGCTATCTTTATGTGCTCGGACGTTCAAAAAGCCTGCTTATTGGCAGCGACGGGGAAAAATACAGCCCGGAAGGGATTGAAGAAGCCATGATGGAAAAATCACCATTCTTCGATCAGGTCATGCTTTACAACAATCAGAATCCCTACACCGTTGCCCTTGTTGTGATCAACAAAGCCATGATGAGGGAGTATTTGTCGGACAAAGGAAAGGATCCGGCCACTGAGGAAGGCCAAAGGGCAGCTTTACGCAAGCTGGGTGCAGAAATCGATCGTTTTATGCCCGGCGGCGAGTTTGGCGGGATGTTTCCGCCCCGGTGGCTGCCTGCTGCCGTGGCCGTGCTCAACGAAGCCTTCTCTGAAGCCAATGGTTTGATGAACAGCACCATGAAGATCGTTCGTCCTGCCATCCATAAGCACTATGCTGTTACACTGGGAAACCTCTATTCGCCGGAAGGCAAAGATTTACATAATAATGCCAACAAAGCAGCTATTGCGGCCCTGTCAAAGCCGCAATAATGCTTCCAATGTTTGCCGGCCTTATGAACAAAGCTATGTGCAGCCAAAAACCAGATGTGTTTCGTATTCCCATGCATGCATACACCTATGCTTTGCCAGAGGAACGTATTGCTGCTTATCCCCTGCAAAAAAGAGACAGCTCGAAGCTCCTGGTTTGCCGCGAAAACCGCATCCATGACGCCATGTTCACTGATCTTCATAACCACCTGCCACCGCGTGCTTTAATGGTTTTCAACAATACCCGCGTGGTGCAGGCCCGCCTGGAGTTTTATAAGGAAACAGGGGCGCGTATTGAAATCTTTTGCCTGCACCCCAAAGAGCCTTTCATCGATGTACACATTGCCCTTGGGAGTCCGTCTCCCTCCCGGTGGTACTGCCTGGTTGGCAATGCAAAAAAATGGAAATCCGGTTCGCTGGTGATCCGTCACCCCGGCAATGATTATGTGTTGACCGCTGTGAATGCAGGCAGAATGGAAGATGGATATCTTATTGATTTTCATTGGAAACCTGATAATTTGAGTTTCGCTGAAGTACTTGAAGCAATCGGCAAAACGCCTTTGCCACCTTACATCACCCGTGAGGCCGAAGCAGGCGACAAGGCAACCTATCAAACCGTTTTCGCCAGGCATGAAGGATCTGTGGCAGCCCCAACCGCCGGCTTGCATTTTACCGACCGGGTTTTCGACAACCTCAAAAAACGTGATATCACCACTGAATTTGTGACTCTTCACGTGGGTGCAGGCACTTTTAAACCGGTGACATCGGAAACCATCGGGCAACATGCCATGCATGCCGAACAGTTTTCGGTGCATTATGATGTCATTCATAAACTGATAGAACAAAAGGAAGCGGTGGTCGCGGTGGGCACAACCGGTATGCGCACACTGGAGAGTCTCTACTGGCTTGGCATACAATTGAAAGAGGAAAGACCGCCCGAAGCCCGGCCTCTCTTTCTCCCACAATGGTTTCCCTATCATTACAAGAAACCACTGCCCGGCAAACAAGAAGCATTGGGTGAACTTCTGCGGTGGATGGATCGGCATAAAACGGAACGATTGCAAGGCGAAACGGCACTCATCATTGTGCCGGGTTACCCTTTCCGGGTTACAGATGCCCTGGTTACCAACTTTCATCAGCCGGGCAGTACACTGTTGCTCCTGGTGGCCGCATTTGCCGGTGATGCCTGGAAAAATGTCTATCAGCATGCCATCGATCAGCAATACCGCTTCCTGAGCTACGGTGACAGTTGCCTGTTTTTCAAAGAAAAAAAGTCATACAATGGATAATTTCAATGGTTGTAACGCGGTGACCGGTATCACGATGAATGATCCGGTATCAGATAAATGAACCTATGGATAAGGATATTTTTGGACGTGCTTTTCATGACTATATGGCTGGAAAGACAGATGGGGTGATCCTGGTTGAGACAAGCCTGACAGAGATTGAGGATTTGCCTGTTTCATATTTTTTTCGCTCGTATAAGGAGATGCCTGAGTGGGAACAGCTGGTCATTGACAGGTGCCGTGGCCGTGTGCTTGACGTGGGAGCAGGGGCAGGCAGTCATGCCCTGGAGTTGCAAGACAGAGGCATGCAGGTGTGTGCTGTAGATGTTTCGCCAGGAGCGGTCGAAACCATGCGCCGGCGGGGAGTGGCCGATGCCAGGTGTGTGGACTTCTTTGATTTGAAAGAAGGGGGTTTCGATACCATTCTGTTTTTGATGAATGGCGCCGGAATGGCGGCCACGCTTGAAGGACTTGATTTACTGCTCAGAAATGCTGCAGACTTACTCAATGCCAATGGCAAAATATACCTTGAATCTACAGATTTGATATACATGTTCGAAGAAGAAGATGGTTCTTTTTTGGTACCTATGCAGGACAAATACTACGGGGAGCTGGAATACCGGCTTGTTTATGATGGGATTCAGGGCAAACCTTTCCCGTGGCTGTTTGTGGACGCAGATAACCTGATGGATATTGCCGAAAAATGCGGCTTCCT
Source organism: Bacteroidia bacterium (assembly GCA_007695305.1). Classification (GTDB taxonomy): domain Bacteria; phylum Bacteroidota; class Bacteroidia; order Bacteroidales; family UBA7960; genus PUPG01. Next base: position 15,485 of record REEA01000081.1, on the reverse strand, counting down.
TACAGAGATCATCTTTAGTAGCGACAATCTCAATTATATCGCTTGTTTGACCAGGAAAACGGATTTACCGAAAAATGAACGGCTATAGCTGAATGAATACCGAAACGGCGATCAGCAGGTCTGTTGCCAGAACCACCATCACATTCATCCCCAAGGCCGGCAAAAGTTTCTGCATGTCATCACCGTGCTGCAGCGTTATCTGACATGCTTTCAGCGCAACAGGAAGTGGTAGCAATGCAAGGTACAGCCAGAAAGAGGATATTCCGATCAAAGGAAGCATTATGATAACGGCAAAAGTGGCCAGCATACCCGCAGTGTAAAGTCTTGCCGAGGTCTTTTTCCCGTATTTGATCACCAGGTGTTTTCGTCCACCGCTCCGGTCTGCTTCAACATCCGGAAACTCGTTTAGCAGCAGAAGCAACGCGGTGAGTATTCCCGGTGGGATGGTAATCAGCCAAACCTCCGGGGGAACCATTTGGCTAAGGGCCTGTCCAGGTGTTCCAATCATGGCGATGAATGCACCAAGGACCACCAGCGAGCCGAGAGCCAGGCCGGCAAAAAGCTCCCCGAGAAGCATTTTGGCCAGCGTGTTTGTGTAAAACACAATGGCGATCCCGCCAATGATGGATATCACTGCGATGCTCCAATGAGATACGAGGGTGAAGTAAACGCCAATGGCTGCTGAAACTGATAGTGTTAAATAGGCAGCAAATCTGACCTGCGAAGGAGTAGTGAGTCCCTGGACCATCATCCCGCTACCCCCGCTGAAAGGTGTACGTTCGGTTTTAAAATCTATTTTCGTTTGGTAGTCCGACAGCTCATTGAACAGGTTTACCGAGATGTGAGCCACAATGGTGCCAATCATGATCAGAACGGCATGCCACCAGTTGAACATTTGCGGCTGGTAAAGCGCGGCATAACCCAATCCAATAGCCACCAGGAAAACGGCCAGCAGCAGGAAATTGGCGCGGGTCTGCGCCAGCCATATCTGTAGGTTTTTCATTTTTTGTTTGTTTTAATGTGTGAAATGTCAAAATGTAAAATGCACAAGTCTTCCAAACTATTTACTGCATACTGCCTGCTAATTACTAAAGGTCCCTCTTTCATCTCCCAGCTCCCTCAACCACCCCGCTGCTTTATACAGTAGCTGATACGGCAGGCATTCTGTCTGCCGGCCAATTGTAATAATGTAAAAACAATGGTTTTTGTTTATTTTTGATAAAAAAAATGTCTTGAAGAAGTTACCTGACAGGGAACTGAGGCTGACTGCCGACGGATCGCACACATTGCATCTGCCCGACTGGGGTGAACATTATCACTCTTTACATGGTGCCATGGCTGAATCCCGCCATGTGTTCATCAGGGAAGGGTTTGATTATGCGCTGCGTCATGTGCTGCCTCCTTTGGTTGAAGGTTTTCCTGAAAGCGGGATGAGAAAACTGTCTGTACTGGAAGTTGGATTTGGCACCGGTTTGAATGCCCTGTTGACACTGGAGCGTGCTTTGCAGCTTGAGGTTAGCGTAGCATATACCGCCCTTGAACCGTTTCCGCTGGCAGAGCAGGAAATAATGGCCCTTAACATTCCCGATAAGGTATCCGATGGTAAACTTAAGGAAGCGTTTTTTCAAATGCACGCTGTTCCTGATGGCGTTGGCCTGGAAATTTTGCCGGGCTTCTTTTTTACCATCAAGAAGCTGGGTATTCAGGATGTATCCTTTCGCAATGAATCCTTTCACCTGGTGTACCACGATGCTTTTGCCCCGCAGTTTCAGCCCGAAATGTGGCATGTAAAGGTTTTCAGGAAGATCTGCCCGGCCATGGTGCCGGGTGGGGTGCTCACGACTTATAGCGCCAAGGGTGATGTAAAAAGAGCCCTCAGGGCGGCAGGTTTTCGATTGGAGCATCCCGGCGGACCTGCTGGCAAAAGGGAAATGACCCGTGCACAAAAGATATGATGAGCGTGGCCCTTGATCAATCCCTTTTCCCAAAGAAGAAATAATTGAAAATGTCCATATTATTGATGAAATAAAAATCTGGAATGACACTTAAGCAGCAGCCTTTCATTATTCGCGTTTATGGTTTGGCCATTCATGATCAAAGGATCCTGGTGTGCGATGAATACTGGTTTGATACCCTGATGACAAAGTTTCCCGGGGGAGGCATGGAATATGGTGAGGGAACCATTGATTGTCTGCGACGCGAATGTATGGAGGAGCTGGGGCAGCAGGTAGAGGTGCTTTCCCACTTTTATACTACTGATTTTTTTCAGGCTACCCGTTTTATTGCAGACAAACAGCTGATCAGCATTTATTACCGCATTGCTCTTTCTGATCCTGCGGCTTTGGCTGTTTCTGATGAAGCATATGATTTTTATGAAAAGAAAGAGGGAGCCATTCGCTGCCGCTGGATTCCCATGAACGACCTAAACCAGGACTCAGTCACTTTCCCCATCGACAGGAAGGTTGTTGCCATGCTTCTGGAGGGGAAGCAGGGTGTGTAGCTGCCTTGATCAAAAAATCCTAATTAACAGCTAAATCTTTTCTATATTTGCTGTAAACGAACTGACCATCAGATTGAAGATTCTTGATTCACCAAAAAAACAAACATGAAAAAATTCCTGCGCATCTTTCTGGGGCTTTTTATTGTCCTTGTCCTGATTCTAATCATCAGGACCATCACATACCGATCCATGCAGATCGATGTTGAACCGGTAAATCTGCCGGTTTTCGGGATGGAGAGTGTGGCGAACCTTTCAAAGGCAATAACCTATCCTACCATTTCGCATGATATTGGCCTGCCCATCGACACCCTTGCCTTTCGGGAGTTTCATCAGTTTCTTGCCGATACTTATCCGCTCATTCATTTCAACCTGAAAAAAGAGGTATTTTCTGAGCTCAGCCTTTTATATACCTGGGAAGGCAGTGATCCGGAATTGAAACCCATTATTCTGATGGCCCATATAGACGTGGTGCCTGCCGGGGAAACCGACGCTTGGGAAAAACCGCCATTCTCGGGGGAAAACGACGGAACTTTTATTTGGGGAAGGGGTACGCTTGATGACAAAGGTTCTTTGATTGCTATTCTCGAAGCAGTTGAGCGATTAATCGATGAGGATTTTGTACCCGAGCGAACCATCTATCTTGCTTTCGGGCACGATGAAGAAATATCCGGATTTCAGGGTGCAAAGGTCATTGCAAACACGCTCAAAGAAAGGGGTGTAGAGGCGGAGTTTGTGCTTGATGAAGGCCTGGTGATCAGCAAAGGGATTGTACCCATGATCAGCACACCCGTGGCTTCCATTGGAATTTCCGAAAAAGGGTATTTATCAGTGTCTCTCACAGTTGAAATGGACGGAGGGCATTCTTCCACTCCGGAAAAGGAGTCTGCCATTATAGTACTCAACAGGGCCTTACATCGTTTGATCAACAATCAGATGAGGGCAGATATAGCAGGCCCTACAGAAGACTTCTTGCGTTTTACCGGACCTGAGATGCCGTTTTTGCCCAGGATCATTTTTGCAAATCAATGGTTGTTCAAGCCTCTCATAATCAATATTTATGAGGGCAGTAATGCTGGAAATGCCGCAATCAGGACAACAACTGCACCAACGATTATCAAGGCCGGTATAAAGGACAATATGATCCCAACAAAAGCTGAAGCAGTGGTAAATTTCAGGATCATTCCCGGAGAGACAATCGAAGATGTTGTTCAACACGTGCATAGGGTAATTTCAGATGACAGGGTCAAAGTCACCATCGTTGGTCAAAACCAAGAACCATCTCCTGTATCGCCAATTAACTCCCCAGGCTTCGGAATTATTCACAAAACCATCAGGCAGGTTTTTCCTGAAGTAGTAGTTAACCCTATGCTGATGCTTGGAGCAACTGACAGCAGGCATTATGTGGAGGTAAGCAGTAATATTTACAGGTTTATTCCTGTAACCGTCACCCAGGAAGATTTGGCCAGGATCCATGGCCTTGACGAACGGATTGGCATTGAGGATTTCAGGAAGGCCATCGGGTTTTATTATTTGCTGGTAAAAAACATAAACAGCCTGTAGCCTTTCATTCAAGTCAATTCACTTAATTCACCTGGGTTATGTTCCTTTTTACCAAAAACGGATGGTCCGGCATAAAAACACTTGCTGGCATATTGTCACCCCCAAAAATCCTTCTTACAGATCCAGGTGTTGTAAGCCCTGCAGAAATACCACATCCACCGGTATGTTCTCATTGTTGATGCGGTCGATATCGCCCTGCAGGGTCTCTGACATGGCTCCATCGCTGGTGATCAATTCCTGTGCTGCATTGTAGTCGCCGTCGCCCTGGATGATCAGGAGCTTTTCCACGGCTTTTTCAACAGCGGCACGCATGTTGTCAAAATCTACAAGATAGGTGTCGGTATCCTGACAACGCGCGAATGCTTCCTCCCGTGCAAAAAAGTTGAAACGGATCATGCCCGCCGTACCATGTGCCCCGGCTGTGCCAAAGCGACTGGATCGCATCACGCTGGCAAAGGCTGTCACATATGCCTGCTTCAACTCTTCTTCCGTCAGTTCTCCCATTTCCTGCAATTGCGTGATCAGATAAAGAGCCATCAGATCTGATACCGTTGCATCAATGACGCCATGATATTCCCGAAGGGCGTCGCGCACACTTCCCTCACCGGTAACGGTATTGGAAATACCTAAACCACCGGCGATCTCATGAAATGCCGTGAGGTGAAAAAACGCATCAAAGCTCACGTAATCGCGTTGGTCTTCATGAATCATCATGTTGCCGATGGGCTTCAGAATACCATCAAATTTTGCCTCCATCACGTTGCTCAACTGCATACTGCGTGTGCCCATTTTTTGCTGGACTTCCGGGTTGTGGGGCAGGTGCAGCGCGATGATTTTGGGGCCTGCGTTGCAATGACCGGCATAATAAATGGCATCGTACACCCCAATGTCGGAGTCATCTCCGGGAACTTCCTGCTTATATCTGTCAGGTACCGGCAAGCGGGCTTGCAGCTCAGGCACCATCCCGATAAAACGCTTCAGGTCACCGCTGCGCTCATGATCCTTCACTACAATGTATGCGCTATGGGCCGCTTTATGACCAAACTTCCTGTCTTCACCCGTGTCCAGTGGCCGCAATACCAGGTCGATATTGTTGTCGCGCATCTGCATCCATGCCATGTCACTCTCACGGTAATCGTCCGTTAGTAAGGCGTCAGCCAGTTGATCCAGGTAGTTTGCGAAAGGCTTATATTCAGAAATAATTGCCGCCGATCTCAGATGCACCGCAATTTCCTCATTCCAGTCGGCAAAAGCAGTAGCGTAGGGTATGGCCACCAGTGAACCATCTGTAGCACGACGGATCATGGTATATGGGCTGCGCTTGTCAGGATGATCCCAGTTGTTGAATTCTTCCCTGTCCATATCCGGCGGGTAAAAGTTTGCTCCCAGGGGCTTATCCTCAAATCCGGGGTAAAAGGGTGTATGCCCTTCCAAACGTCCCCAGGGCCCATAATTAATCCTTGCATAAGCACGCGCATATCGATCTGTCATATAATCCATCAACTGCTCCTTTGAGCCGTAAGACTGCATCCAGAAGATATTGTCCACAATGTCAGCAGCCGAAATGAAAAAGGAAATCATATCTCTTTCCTGTTCCGTCAGGTGTGACAAATCGGTGGTGAGAACCACTTCCTCATACTGTGCAATGCGTTCACGCAGCTGCTCCTGGTATTCGCGGTCTGTCGGCTGACATCCCACTAAAATAATTGTAAAGAAAATAAAGCCTGTAATCAGCGATCTGAATCGGTACATTGTTACTATGTTTGGTTTTTAAAATAAATGTTTTTGCTTTTAAAAAAACATTTTTAAGACGATGTTTTACAAAGGTATAAAATATCACAAAAACGGCAAATCTGACCAATTAGTCATTTAGGTGGACCGCAGATAACTCCTCTGACCGTCATGTTTGCTTCATGAGAGGTACGCGGTTTGTGAGCAGCACCCGGGTAAGAACCTGTTTTTTTCAGGATGGCAGTATGCCAGATGCCTGCAGGGTCTCTTTCAGGATGTTTTCTTCTTTTTGTGAAATTGCTTGCAGTGGCTTGCGGCACGGCCCGCCATAAAAACCGAGCATGTCCATGGCAGCTTTGAGTGCCGGAACGCCCCATTGGCGTGTTACCAGGGCATTGGCACGAATCATGCGTTGTTGCATAGCTTTCGCATCTTCCAACTTGCCTGTGAAAAACCCGTCATATATGGCGCAGCATTGTTCCGGGGCAATGTTTGCAAGGGCAAGGATGCCGCCTGAAGCACCAATACTGAGAGCAGGCAAAAGAAATCCGGCCGATCCGGCAAGAACCCTGAAATCTTTTCCGGCGGCACCGGTAATGTTGCCCATCTTGGCGAGGTTGCCCCCCGAATCTTTCAATCCGATGATATTGGGATGTGATGCTATTTCCAGGATGGTATCTGCGGTCATATCCAGACCGGTATTCGACGGCATGTTATAGATCAGTACAGGTATTTGGGAAGCATCTGCAACCCGGTGATAATGGCTTACCAGTACGTCTTTGCTCATCTGGCCTTTGTAATAGGAGGGGTTCAAAACCAGGGCCGCATCGGCACCGGCCCTGGCAGCCTGCTGTGTCAAAGCGATGGTAGCACCTGTGGATTGGCACCCTGTTCCTGCAAGCATGATCCTGTCTTTTGGAATGGCCGCCCTGGCAGCATGCAGTACTTGGGTACACTCCGATTCTGATAGCATGACCAGTTCACCGTTAGATCCCAGCACCAGGAATCCCGCCAAGGGAAACTCACACAACTTACGGATGTTGGCCTGTAGATTATCTGTGTCCAAAGCCTCATTTTCCCCAAAAGGCGTTGTCAGTGGCGGGATGATACCTTTTATTTCTTTCTTCATTAAAATATTTTTTCTGCAAACTGCCCGGTAATACCCGGCCTTTAGTAACCCAAATCCCTTGATACCAAATTATTCAAAGGACTGCCTTCTCGGCTTCTGTGGTAATTGTCCATCACCTGGGGGGCAATTGAATCGGGGTCAGTCAGGCTGGCCACATGGGGGGTGATGTCAATACCCGGCTGTTGCCAGAACAGGTGATTCTCCGGCAAGGGTTCTTCTTCAAAAACATCCAGATGGGCTCCTGAGATATGACCCTCGTCGATGGCACGGATCAAATCCCTTTCATTTACATGGGCGCCCCTGCCAAAATTGATCACATAGGCATCCACTGGCAACTCCCTCAGCAATGAATAATTGATGATCCCCCTGGTTTGCCGGGTGAGTGGTAACAAACAGATCAGCACATCCGATACTTTCAGAAAATCATTGAGTTGATCTGTTCCATGGTATTTATCATAGGATGTTGGCTGTCCGCCGGTTCTGTTCCAGCCCGCCACCCTGAAACCAACACGTTGCAGCTCGCTGGCAACATGGTGCCCGATCATACCCGTCCCCATGATCCCGATCTGAATATCCTGCATGCGCAGATATTCGTGTTTTTTCCAGATTGAAGCCTCCTGGTAACGGGTATAGCGGGTGAGCTTCCGAAGATGCTTCATCACCACGGCAAGTGCAAACTCAAACATGTCTTTTGACAGCAATGGGTCGATGATCCTTACAATCTCTACATGCATGGGGATCTGGGTGTCGCTCAGTAAATGATCCACACCTGCCCCGAACGATGATATGCATTTCAGGTTGGGGTACTTTCTGAACATCTTTTTGGGATGATTCCATGATAATGCAAAAGTAATGTCCAGGGGGTTTTTAACCTCTTCCGGCAGGAAAACGGCAACCGATGGATCAACAGCTTTCAGGGCATCTTTCCAACGATTGAGTTTTTTGCCGGGACTAACAATCAGGATGGACATATGGCAATTCCTTTCTGTTTTTTTATGGTATTTTTTGTAATGATGAGACAATCATTTGAAAAAAAAATCCGGTGTTTTAGATTTTTACCTGTCAAAAGGTTGCCGCATAGGATATTTCCAGCCGGGTGACAAGCACTTCTCCTTTTTGGATATTGACAGGATGTATGCCGCCATGTCCGTCCCAGAGGTTGGCATACAAGGATTCCTCTTCTTCAACAAATAAAGAATAATTTCCGGGAGGCAGGCTTACCTGGAAAAATCCTGTCGCGTCAGTTTCCACCGAGCTCACTCGTTCGGTATGAATACGGGTATAAAAACCGCTACCGGCTTGTTCAGCCTGGGAACGATGCGTGTATTTGTGAATATGGACCATTCTGCGAACGGGATAACGCTTGCATGCATCCACAGGTTTACCCTCCGGGCTGATCATGGGCATGCAATTGCCTTCAATAAAAATGACCGTTCCGGCCAACCCTTCTGAAATAGTGATTTTGCTTTCATTGTATGTCAGCAAGGCCGGTACATTATTGACCCACCTGTCTGCATCCATCCCATTTTCTGCATGATACCCATTTTCTGCATCATGTCCTTTTTCTTCATCACAAGATTTCATAGAAGCCAGTATCATTAAAATGATTAAAAAAAGCACTTTCATTATTTTTCTTTTTTTGTGAATGATGGTTTATTCCGGCAATTACCGATTGTTCAATGGTTTATGTATGGAAGACCTACATCCTGACAAACCTGGCTATCCATTGCTGCACCCGGTCCTGAATCACCAGGAAGTAGGTTCCCTTTGGCAAGCCGGAAATATCCAGCTCAAAAGCATTTGTATGCAAGTGACTGGTTTGTATTACAGGTTCGCCCATGATATTCAGCACATGGATGCTCAGCTTTCCTTTGGATGGGTCTGTCAGTGTGACAAAGATTTTGTCCCGTGCGGGGTTTGGATACAATGTCAATGCTGATTGTCCGGCTGCTTCCCGGATGCCGACGGCAACATCGAGGGTCACCACATCGGCAGGTCCCATGATGCCGTAAACGTTTTCGGCTACGTAAATGTTGATACTGCCTTCTTCTTCGATCACGTAGTTTAGTATGTTTCCGGAGCCCAGCAGTTGGGTGAGTTCCGCATCTGCAAACCATTGCAAAGAGTCGCTTCCCAGGGCTTCGATGGTGACTTCCATACCCACGGCCCATTCAATGTCTTCCAGGGGCAAAATATCTGGTCGCGCAATAACCACAAGGTCGTCAGCAATAGACGATCCCTGACCGGGGGGGCTAAACTGATGTATTCCAAAATAATGATAATCAGCATCTTCAGCTTCAAATATGCCGCCAAATGCATTGTATCCCTCATATTCTGATTGTGTCATACTTGTTTCTTCCCAAACAACATGATTCATTTCCGAAGGAAATGGAGCGGTCCCTGCTGCCAGCCGCAAGTTATGCCACCCTGATCCAAGCCGGTTGTAGAATGCAACCTTGTATTCCCTGCCTGGGTCCAGTGTGTAGCATCCGCTGATCACCCAGTCATTAGCGGCCTGCGTCATATTTCCGGTAAAGTATACCACGTAGTTGCCACCGCTGTGTGCCAAGCCGGGGTCATTCACACGCAAACCCCAGTAGCGATTATCGTTATTCAGATTGTGGCTGGTCCACCCTGCTTCACGCAACGCGAATATGTTTTCAAAATCCTGATTAAAATAGAAACCGGGGCCGGGCAGTTCTATTCGAATGGCATACAGCCGTTGGACACCCTGGTTGTTGGAAAGGTCTCCATCGCCATCCACCATCAGCGCATAATCCAAAACATGACGTCCATAAGTGGTGAGGTCAAGGTTAAATGTCAGTTCTGCCTCTCCAAGCACCGGTAATTCAGGCACGTTGATGGAGATGTTTTGTGGTTCAGCCACACCGCTTGTTTCAATTTCCAGGACGGATTCCGGGAGGGTTTGGCTGCCGAGGTTCTGTATCACGGCCACGACAGGTGTTTCTTCGCTGAAGAGACATGGATCTGTATCGGTGCGGATGGCAAAAACCGAGCCGTCAGTTTCATGAGCCTTGCGCAGTGCAAAGTCGTCCATGAAGATATACCTGCGATAGGGTTCGCTGATGGCGTGGAAAGCAAAGTAATACAAGCCCTCATCCGGCACGGTGAAAGCATAACTCACCCGCCGGTATTGGTAGTTGTATATCTCATCCTTCACATCAAACACTTCCACCAGGTGATCGGGATGCGGTTGTGAAGCGATGCCAAAACGCATGCTTTCGGCATAATCACCGTCGAAAACACGGTAATAATAGCTGGCCACATACACGGTGTCCGGCATAAGGTAGGCACAACTGGAGAATAACCAGTCATCGGCTGCACTATTCGGATTAAAGGTATAAAACATCATCCGGTTCCCGGAGTAGGAAAAGGCAGTATAGTTTACACCCAGATCCCACGTATAGCCATCGTTGTTGGCATCCACTACCGTCCAGCCTGTCTCCTCCAGCTCACTGTATTTCTCGAACGTGATATAAATATTGCCTGCCTCGGGATTCATTAGTGTGGCGAAGAATTCAATTTCACCGTGGTTGTTGCCTGTTTCCTGCTCGTTTACTTCAGGGGGGAGGCTGATGGAAGCGCTGATCTTATACTTACCGTACATCTGCAGGTTGGCGGGTATCTCAATATATGCTGTTTGACCAACAGCCATTGACTGCGTCACCGTTTCCTGGCCCGAGCTGCTGATCTGTCCGTTGGGCTGTCTCACTTCCCATTCTACGGTTACAGGGTGATCAAGAGCCTGGTTTCCGGAATTGCGGAATGTGATATGCACGGGTGTTTCGTCAGAGAAATGGCAGGGATCTTCCATCACCTCTATGAAGTCCAGCGCCACATCAATGTCGTGGTTTCTTTTGATCTCGAAATCATCCATGTATATCCATCCTTCATAGACATCGCTATGGGCATGAAAACCGATATAATATATGCCATCAGCAGGCGGAGCAAAAGTCACTACCGCCTTCTGGTAGTTCAAGCCCGTGCTGAAGGTGTCGTGCCACAGGAATTGCTCCATGGACTCCGAGCTTTGATCATCACCCAGGTAAACCGACATTCTCTCAGTAGCATTGGTGGTCCGACCGGTATAATAGAAGGTCAGCAGGTAGTTTTCTCCTTCCTGCATGATCAGGCAGTTGGAGAACAGCCAGTCGTCGGCAGGGTTGACCATGCTTCGGCCACTGCGCATGGATATTTCGCCGCTAAAGGCGAAATTGGCGTGTTTTCGCATCGACCATGTGATAGGTGTGCCGTCGTCGCTGTAATCATCGTTGGCGTTTTCGTACCACCATCCGGTTTTGGGATCAACCAATTCGCTGTGTCCATCAACATGTACCATCTCAAAGTCATTAAAATAAACATCACCTGTGGTAAGGTCCACGGTTGTATTGCGCATTTGGGTTTGATAAACATTGTTATCAGGGTTTTCATCACCGGCTAAAATCACTTCTGCATGTAAATCGAAGATGGTATTGAGCTGACTGAGGTCCACATAAAATTGCAGGGTGTCGCGTTGGGTGAGTGGCAGTGTTTGGTCAGAGAAGAGGGTGTAGCTAAGGGTGTCGGCACCGGGATGGCTAACGGTGAGTTCTACCTGTGCATTTGCCAGGTCTTCCACACCTTTGTTTTCGATGACTACCTGCACGGATGTTTGTTCAGTGAAGGCATTGCAACCCCATGTTTGCTGGATGATATCAAGCGCGGCTGCGTCGTGGTTGAGTACCGATTCCACAGCGAAGTCATCCACATAGATCTGAAAAGTATTTGGCCCTGTATAATCGGTATAAAAACCGAAATGGAATTCACCGCTGTAGGGTACCTGAAACACGATTTCGTGGGGCAGATAATCGAAGGTATTGACGATTACCGTATCCAACAATGCGATGGATCCTTCCGGTGTTGGTTCGTCCATCAGATGGATCGTAAACTCTTCGTGGGTATTGGTTCCTTTGGTGGCTTTATAGAAGTGAATTCGATAGTACACCCCTTCTTCCATCACGAAACAATTGCTAAACGCCCAGTCGTCGGGGTCGGCTTCAAAGCGGTACATATTCAGGCTTTGCGGCGGGCTGTGGGCATGCCCTGAAAGTTGCCCCATCCGCCATCCTGTGCTGCCCCCGCTGTTGGTATGCACATCCCATCCCATTTCCTGCAAACTTCCCACGTTATTGAAATCGGTGAAGTAGTTTTCGTATGCCATGTTGATGCTGTTGTTGTTCACATGGATCGCAAGACTGTCGTTGTGCGGGTTTTCGTCACCTGTCAGATGGGTTATCAGCATAACGGAATAGGTTCCATGCAGGCTCAGGTCGGCAAGGAATTCATAATCGTATGTTGCACCGGGTTCAAGCACCTGGTTATGATGGTAAGTATAACTGTTTTGCATTTCTGTGGGAATGTGGGTTACAATGAGTTCCACGTCAAAATCCTGCTGTGGGTCCAGTCCGTTGTTCAGGAAAGTGGTGTTTACGGGTGTTTCTTCAGAGAAATCACATCCCTGGGCATCCACTACAATTTCAGAGGGTAACAGATCGGCAAACAGGATACGTTCAACAAAAATATTATCTAAGTAAATAAAACGGTGGTCGGCCGGACTATAAACATGGAATGCGAGGTAATAGGTCCCTTCTTCAGGCACGGTAAATTGCACCTGTTCATTGTCAAACGCTTCGTTGGCGAAATCGGCCAGGTCGGTGAGTTCTATGGAGAAATCTTCATGATGTGGTGATGTGCCGATCAACACGCGCATGCTCTCCGGGTGGTCTTCATTCCACACACGATAATCAAAGCTCAGGCGGTAGTTTTCACCTTCCAGCAAGTAAAAACAAGAAGTGATCAGCCAGTCGTCGGCATCTTCCATGGTTTCCACACCATCATTGCCGGGGTTAAGTTTGCCATAACGCATGGAATTAAAACCGCTGCTGGCAAACTGGTTCGGCCCGGTGGCAATACGCAGCATCCATCCGGATGCATTATCATTTGCGTTAACCACATGCCAGCCAAGGTCTTCAATATACAGGATCTCATCAAAGTCGGTATGAAATACGTCATCACTTACAGGCCAGTTTACAGATACCACATCTCTGACAAATGTGTTGTTGGCCGGCAGTTGGTCGCCCGGATAAGTCACTGTGGCTTTGAATTCAAACTGGAGGCCATCTGTCAGGTCGGGAAAAACCTCCAGTATCGTATTAATTCCTGAAGCCAGGACATCGACCACAATTTCGTCGCTGTCTACCACTTCTCCTGAAGCATTTTTTACCTGCCAGCTCACGGGAATGTCTGTTGCATCCTGCTGTCCAAAGTTTGCCAGAACGATATGAGCCGGTGTTTCTTCAGAGAAGTTGCAACCTGCATCCAGGATATATGCATTGTCGATGGCAAGGTCGATGGCTCTTTCGGCAATTCCGGAGATGACCAGCGAGAAAGGCTGTCTTTTGTTTGTTGCGTTAATGGGATCAACAATGGAATCTTTGTGGGAAACCTGCACCAGGTATTCTCCCGGTTCCGGGAAAAAGATCTCAATTTTTTCCACATTGTCAACCACATTATCTCCTTGTGTTGCCGCTGCCGATGGGTTATCCGGGTCGAGTTTCCAGGGGTAAAACACTTCATCGTCTGACAAGCGAATGATCCTTAAGTCGAGGTCATTAACGAGCATAGGTGTGCGGTCGTTAAGTGCAGGTTCAGGTGGTGTGCCGGGTACATCGGTCCATGCCAGGGTTGCTGTCAGGGGTTGTTGACCATGTGCGTAAACAGTTCTGCTATAGGTTGGCAGCACTGTTTGAACCAGGTTTCTTTCCTGAATGATGGTGGTGTTGTCTTTGTAGGGGAGAATTTTGGCGGCAGCCTCCATATCGGCCAGTCCCCATCCGTGCAGATAATCGGGTCCGGGGTGTTCACCTGCCTCTCTGGTGGTATGGATCATCAGCGCTTTCAGGGTGGACGCCCTCAGGTAACTGCCATAAAGCTGTTTGTTTAACTGCTGTATCAGTCCCAATGATCCTGTGATGGAGGGAGCAGCCATGGAGGTGCCGGTTAGGTTTACGTAACTGGTATTGGTATCCACCCATGTAGAAAGCAGGCTTTGGCCGTTGGCCACCACGTCGGGTTTGATGCGGCCGTCATCGGTGGGGCCTGTATTGCTGAAGTCACTGAGCACAACACTTTCCGGTCCGGTGTAATCGGGCACGTCATGCACAGATCCAACGGTGATCACATTTTTTCCCAACACGAGTGTTGAAATACAGTCATAACCTTCGTAACCCCCGTCAGGCTCGCGATAATCGGTTGACTTGACCCATTGACCGATATCATGATCAAACACATTGTGCTCTTCGCCCGGATCAGGACCTACTGTGCCGCGGTCGTTTCCGGCGGCGTGCACCTGCAGATAGAAAGGGGCCAGGTAGGTGATCTCATCACGCACCCTTGTTTCTTCACTGTAAAAGCCAAATTTGTAGTCGGTCACATTGCTTACCCGTGTGTCGCCATACCACCACCATTGGTTCATGTGAAAAAGCCAGCCTGTGGGCCTTCCGTAAGAGTGGTTCGATAAAATGGCTCCATCGGCGGCAGCCTGGATCATCTCCACCTCATCATCCTGGAAATCATACGCATGCAGAAAAGCAGAAGGTGCCATCCCTTTTGCTGTGGGAACCATCCCTGCAGCCACCATAGTGCCGGCTACATGTGTGGCATGTCCGTTCATCACAGCATTTTCATCCATCTGGGTCGTACGGTCACCAAACTCCTGGTGGGTATGCCTGATGGAGCCACCATCCCAGATATTGAGCGTAATATTTTCTCCATTCAAATTGAGCTCTGAACTGCCACCACTCCACAAACGATTGGTGTTGAGGGATTTGGCTGCAAATAAATTCAATGTCTGATAGTAAATGGGCTCTCCCCGGTCACTAAATCCCATCAACTTGACCAGCATGGTGGTGTCACGCAGTTCGGTCATCCCTCTCTGGCGAGCCTCAAACAGGGAAACCCTTTCCCTGTTAAGTTCCCACCTGGCCGATGTTTCTACCCAAAGCCGATGCAATGCATCCTGCTCTGCTTCGTCAATGGCTTTTTGCACCGGAGTGTCGCTCTGCCCGTGAAGCATCAGAGGAAATAAAAGAAAAATAAGAAAAATGAACCGGGTTGTAGCTGCTGATCTGATCATGTTAGTTGGTGTTGTTTTAATGAATTGACAGGAGGGATGGGATCTTTCCGGCAAGATGGCTGTGTCAAATAACATACTCGAAAGTTATTTCAAAAGCTGTGAAAGAAATCATTCCTTTTAGATACAAATATACAAAATACCTGTTTATTAATAATCGGTCACCCGGTAAATCGCATTCATATACATACATCTCCTCCTCGCCTTGTCCCCTGGTTCTTTCAGCTCCTCACTTCATCGAGAAATGGGTTATACAACCGGTGTTAATGTATTTGGATGCTTACCTAAAGCATGCTCTTCAGGTGTTTGCTGAAGAGTGTTTTGTGCATTTTCGTGTTTTCGTGCTTTTGTGGCAAAATACATCGCGAAAACGT
>REEA01000160.1 GCA_007695305.1 Bacteroidia bacterium | reverse complement strand
ACCTGGATCATCAACAAGAAAAAAGACAGCAAAACGGCTGTGAAAGGGTATTTCAGGATATACGGGCTTATGAGGCGAAACAAAGGGGTCTGGGTTGGCATCATGTCTGCAATGGCCGTCCCCGGTTGAAGCAATGCTTCGAACCATAACAACAAACCGGTCACCAGTAATAAAACCGGTGTAAACCAATATCCTCTACTGAACAGTTTTACGAGCATTTGATGCAGGCTTTCAGATGTAAGGGATCAGGTCTTTACCGATGTCCCTTCGATAATATTTCCCTTTGAAATCAACAATACGGGCATTTTTGTAGGTTTTTTCCCTTGCCTGGTGAAAGTCAGCTCCGGTTGATGTGATGGCTATAACACGGCCACCGCCGGTAACCAGTCGGTTGTCGTCATGTTTGAGGCCGGCAAAGAAAAGGTGTGAACCACTTACCTGGTCCAGGCCTGTAACCGTAAAACCTTTCTCAAACTCATCGGGATAGCCTCCGCTGGTAATGACGACACAGATGGCGTAATCATTGATGATCCTGACGTTGTAATCCTGCAAACGGCCGCACGCTGCTGCCTCCATCATGGCCACGATGTCAGAGCTTATCCGGGGAAGCACCACTTCGGCCTCGGGATCACCCAGTCTCACATTGTATTCAATCACATAGGGGTCATCCTCAACGACCATCAAACCAAAAAATATAAAACCGGTAAAAGGAATATTTTCAGCCTTCAGTCCGCTGATGGTTGGCTGAATGATGCGTTGTTCAATGCGTTTCATAAGCTGTGGGCCGGCAAAAGGCACCGGGCTTACGGCACCCATTCCGCCTGTGTTGGCTCCGGTGTCCTTCTCCCCTATCCGCTTGTAATCCTTTGCAGCGGGAAGCAGCTTCCAGGAGTTGCCATCAGTGATTACGAAAACCGACATTTCCCTGCCTTCCAGAAATTCTTCTATCACCACGGTTTTCGAGGCATCACCAAAACGGTTATTGCACAGCATTTCTTCAATGGTATCCTTTGCCTCTTCGGGTGTACTGCATATGATCACCCCTTTGCCGGCAGCCAGGCCATCGGCTTTGATCACATAAGGTGGAGAAAGGCTTTCAACAAAGCGATAAGCTTCTTGCAATGATTCGCAGGTAAATGTCTGATAGCCGGCTGTGGGGATATGGTGCTGCTTCATAAATGCCTTGGCAAATGCCTTGCTTCCCTCCAGCCGGGCTCCGGCGGCCTGCGGCCCCACAAATAAAATGTCGCGGAGCTTGCTGTCGGCGGCAAAATGATCACCCAACCCCTGTACCAAAGGTACCTCCGGACCAACAACCACCATGTTAATATCATTGGAAAGTGCAAAATCACCGATGCTTGCTTTATCATGGATATCCAGCGGCACGTTTTCACCATGGAGTGCCGTGCCGGGGTTTCCGGGGGCAATAAACAGTTTGTCGCACAAAGGACTTTCCGCCATTTTCCAGGCCAGGGCATGTTCACGGCCACCGCCGCCGATGAGCAAAATACGCATCTTTGTAGTTTTTTTATGATGGTGTGATGTCAGAGATCAGGGGATATTAGATTTTATCCCGGAAATAACTCCTTATCAGAACAAATATACACGAGATTTGGCAAATGGTTGTCATTTTTTGTTTTAATCTGTGAATATTAACAAATGAAAGGCAACTGAGTTAAGCCAGAAATAAGAACGGAATAATTGCTAATTTTGCCTGAAAGTTCAGTCATTTTACAAAAACCTCAATACCATTGATCATTCTTTGCAGCTGTCGCACACCGGGTGCACTATCCAGAGCATGGGGTTGTCATATTAAGAGATACGATTATGGAAGCAAAAATGCCTACGCACATTTATTCGGAAATTGGTGATCTGGACGGTGTGATCATCCATTCGCCCGGAAACGAGGTTGAAAACATGACACCTGACAATGCAGAGCGGGCTTTGTACAGCGACATTTTGAACCTTTGTGTGGCCCGTACAGAGTATAATCAGTTCAAGGGTGTTTTGCAAAAGGTGACCCAGACCTTTGAAGTGAAAGATCTGCTGGTGCAAATTCTGAAAAATGACAAGGTGAAGCAAGGCTTGGTTGAAAAAGTATGCATGTATGAAGGTGCCGACAACATCTGTGAATATCTGCATTCGCTGGATAGCCAGGAGCTGGCCGGTGTACTGATCGAAGGGGTATCCGTGCGGAGAAATACCCTGACCAATTACCTCAACAAGGAACGATTCGCGCTGAGGCCACTCCACAACTTTTTCTTTACCAGGGATGCAGCCATTTCTTTGTACGACAACGTGTTTGTGGGTGCAATGGCTTCGCCTGTGCGTCTGCGCGAAAGCCTGATCATGGAATCCATCTTCGACTTCCACCCTTTCTTCAACACCAAAACCATTAATGCACTTGTTGGCAGCCCGGAGAACAACCTGATCGCCATCGAAGGCGGTGACGTACTGATAGCAAGAGATGACATCATCCTTTGTGGCATTGGTGCTCGTACCACGCCCCAGGGAGTGGATTTTCTTCTTCATTATCTGAAAAGAAAAAATGAAAAACAGCATATCCTTGTGCAGGAGCTGCCCATGACGCCCGAGTCTTTTATTCACCTCGACATGGTTTTCACCTTGCTCGACAGGCATATCTGCATGATATATGAACCCATCATCATGAAAATGAATAAATATCAAACGGTTCATATTTATGCCGAAGGGGGAAAGGTAAAGTTTATCCGGGAGGTTAAAAACCTGCCTGAAGCCCTGAAAGGTCTTGGAATGGATCTGCAGCCCGTTTTGTGCGGCGGCAGCGACGACCAATGGTCGCAGGAGCGGGAGCAATGGCACAGCGGAGCCAACTTTTTTGCCCTTGGTCCGGGTAAGATCATCGGCTATGCACGCAACGTTCATACCATTAAGGCATTGGAAAAAACCGGCTTTGAGGTTATCCGTGCCAAAGATGTGCTGAAAGGCAGGGTAAACCTGTCCGACTACGAACGCTATGTTGTTACGGTAGAAGGTTCTGAATTGCCTCGCGGCGGAGGTGGCGCGCGGTGTATGACCATGCCCGTTAGTCGTAAACCCCTGTAATATACATCAAGCATGAAAACTCAAAACCCGTTATTTCCGGTCATCATGATGCTGATGATATTGGTCGCCGGATGCAGTCCGCGTTACGAATCAAACATCAATCTCGAACAGGCGCACAACCCGGCAGCCAGGCACATACTGGCTCCGGGCTACCACACCATCGGCATCATTGAGGATGGTGTCATGAAGGTTTTCTTTATGGATGAAGACAGCCAATGGATAGCGGATTCGGGGTCATTTTTTCACCTTCCCGAAAATAACCGGGGCATTGTGGCTATGGGTAATGGCATCATCGGTGTTGCAAAAAACCAGCTGCTGACATTCTACCACCTGGAGGATTATCAAAGATGGGTCGTTTCCGACCTGCCTGTTTTTGAACTGCCGCGTCGATACGACCGCGTGGTAAGCATGGAAATGTCTGACAGATCAGCATGTATAGGCATTGAAAAGGGCGGTCTGGTATTGTTCTACCGGACGACAGATGACCAATGGCAGCAGGATGAGCGGAACAACTTCCTGATACCACAGGGGATTTCCGGGTATTACCCCTTGGGCGACCTGACCATCGCCATTGTGGATGAACACCGCTTAGGTCTTTATTTTCTTGATCCGGAGGAGGGTTGGGACTTTATGGACCATGACAGCTTTGTATTGCCCCTGCCATCTGAATATGAAGGTGTTATACCCCTGGACAAGCGGCTGGTCAGTGTTTTGAAAGACGGCACCCTGATGTTCTACTACCTTGATCTGTTTGAAGACCGGTGGGTTTTCCTTGAAGACTTACACTTCAAACTGCCCGCCCGGTGATTTTACTCCGTTTTCCTGAAGTGCTTCAGCGATGTACTTCGCGGTAAATCCCTTGCCGGTTTTCGCCAGTTCTTCGGGCGTTCCCTCCGCGACGATACGCCCGCCGCGGGTGCCACCCTCCGGACCCATATCGATGATGTGATCGGCTACTTTGATCACATCCATATTGTGCTCAATGATGAGAACGGTGTTGCCCCTGTCAACCAGTCTTTTCAAAACCTCCATGAGTACACGTACATCTTCGAAATGAAGGCCGGTGGTGGGCTCATCAAGGATATACAAGGTTTTTCCGGTATCGCGCCGGGCCAGCTCAGCCGACAATTTTACCCTTTGTGCCTCGCCACCCGACAGGGTGGTGCTGCTTTGACCCAGGTTGATATAGCCCAGGCCAACGTCATTCAGGGTTCTAAGCCTGGCCACCACCGAAGGGATGTGCTCAAAAAAGACAAGCGCATGGCTGATGCTCATATCCAGCACATCATTGATGCTTTTCCCCTTGTACCTCACCTCCAGGGTTTCCCTGTTATATCTTTTTCCCTGGCAGGTTTCACACTGCACATGGACATCGGGCAAAAAATTCATCTCAATTACACGAACCCCTCCACCCTGGCAGGTTTCACAACGTCCTCCCTTTACGTTGAAAGAAAAGCGACCCGGTTTGTAACCCCTTACCTGTGACTCGGGCAGGGAAGCAAAGAGTTTACGTATTTCATCGAAAACCTTGGTATAGGTGGCCGGGTTTGATCTGGGTGTGCGGCCAATGGGAGACTGGTCAACCTCAATTACCTTGTCTAAGTGTTCGGTCCCTTCGATGCTCTCATGAGGCAGGCTGGGTTTTTCTGAACGGTGAAAATGGCGGCTCAGCAAAGGATAGAGTGTTTCATTAATCAGTGAGGATTTGCCGCTGCCCGAAACCCCGGTAACACAAATCAGCTTTCCCAGCGGCAACAGCAGATCAACTTTCTGCAGATTATTGCCGCGGGCTCCGCGCAGCACAAGGTTTTGGCCGTTTCCATTCCTTCGTTTGATGGGCACCGGCACTTCCTTTTTCCCACGCAGGTAGTCGGCGGTGAGGGAAGCCTGCTGCATGACCTCCAGGGGTGTTCCGCTGGCAACCACTTCTCCGCCTTTTGATCCTGCCCCGGGCCCCATATCCACAATATGATCAGCCGCGAGTATCATGTCTCTGTCATGCTCCACCACAATCACAGAATTGCCTATATCGCGCAAATCCTTTAAGGCGTTGATGAGCCGGTTGTTATCCCTTTGATGCAGGCCGATACTGGGTTCATCCAGGATATATAAAACACCGGTAAGCTGGGAGCCGATCTGGGTTGCAAGCCTGATGCGCTGGCTTTCCCCGCCCGACAGGCTGCGGGCAGAACGATTCAAAGACAGATAGTCCAGTCCGACATCCAGCAGAAAGCTCAACCGAAGCTGCAGCTCCCGCAATATTTCCGTTGCAATACGTTTGCTTCGGTCATTTAGTTTGAGGGGTAATTCCCCGATATGCTCCTGCAAGGTAAGAAGGTCCATTTCGGCATAATCGGCAATGGATCTGTCATTGACAAAAAAGTGCAATGCTTCCTTATTCAGGCGTTTTCCCTTACATTCCGGACAATCTATCTGACGCATGAAGTTTCCGGCCCAGCGACGCAAAGCACCCGACGGGCTGTCGTCGTGCTGGTTGCGGATAAAGTGCACGATGCCCTCGAAGTTCAGGGAATAGGTGCTGGTGACCCCGAGTCGTTCATGCTTTACCTTGAAAACCTCGTCAGAACCATAGAGGATGGTGTTGATCGCTTCCTCACTGATGGCTTCGATGGGGGTGTCCAGGTCAAACCCATACTTTAAACCGATGGCCTGTAGCTGCCCGGTGATCCAGGCATTGGATGACCTGGCGATGGGGGCGAGCCCCCCTTTACGGATAGAGAGTGATGGGTCGGGAATAATTTTGGACAGGTCCATCTCACTGATGGTACCGAGTCCGTTGCATCGCGGACATGCACCGTAAGGGGAGTTGAACGAGAAAGAATTGGGCTCCGGGTCCTTATAAGCGATTCCGGATTGGGGACACATCAGGTTTTTGCTGAAGTGATGCACGCTTCCGTCTTCCTCGTCAACCGTCATCAGCATCCCTTTCCCGTATTTTAAAGCTGTTTGCAGGGAAGCACGCAAATGCTTTCTGCGGCTGTT
Organism: Bacteroidia bacterium; assembly: GCA_007695305.1. Classification (GTDB taxonomy): domain Bacteria; phylum Bacteroidota; class Bacteroidia; order Bacteroidales; family UBA7960; genus PUPG01. Next base: position 3,017 of record REEA01000160.1, on the reverse strand, counting down.
ATCAACAATTACACGGTCTATTACCGTTTCTATATCATGCACCTTATACCTGTCAAGTTTCATTCCCGGAGCGACCTCCCGGATTTCGCCATCCACACGCACGCGCAAAAAACCTTGTTTCGCCACCTGCTCAAAAAGCTCACGGTAGTGGCCTTTCCTTCCTTTTACAAGGGGAGCCAGCAACAGGATCTTCTTATCACGGAAGCGTTCCGATAGTACATTCAGGATTTGTTCTTCGGTATAGCGCCTCATCCGCTCGCCGGAGACATAAGATCGGGCCTCCCCGATGCGGGCAAACAGCAAACGCATGAAATCATAGATTTCAGTGATGGTACCGACGGTGGAGCGGGGATTTCTTCCGGATGCCTTTTGCTCAATACTGATGACCGGATTCAGGCCCTTGATATTATCCACATCGGGCCTTTCCAGGGCACCCAAAAACTGGCGGGCATAGGCGCTGAAAGTTTCTATATACCGCCGCTGACCCTCTGCATAAATGGTATCGAAGGCCAGTGAGGATTTACCGCTGCCGCTCAAACCGGTGATAACGGTAAGCTTGTTCCGCGGAATATGCACATCTATGTTCCTGAGATTGTGCTCGCGGGCACCGTAAACCTCCAATTGCTCCGTGTGTTGTATCACTGCTGTTTCCTGCATAAACAAAACGAATCTGCAAAGGTACGCACTTTTTAAGTTACCCGTAAGCCCTGTTTCTCTTTTCAATCCTGTGCTAATTTTCTTACCTTTGACCGCACAATGCACATGGTTTGGTTATGAAGCGGTGTGTTGACAGTGCGAAGCCACGCTTTTCCCTGCATCAGACCATCATTTATTGATCATTTATTCTGTAGATTAAAAAATATATAATGAAGGGCATTATACTAGCCGGGGGATCCGGCACCAGGTTATATCCGATCACCCTGGCAATGAGTAAGCAGCTGATGCCTGTTTACGACAAACCCATGATCTATTATCCGCTATCCATTCTCATGATGGCCGGCATACGTGAAATTCTGATCATTTCCACACCCGAAGATCTGCCTCATTTTGAGCGGCTGCTGGGCGACGGAAGCCGGATTGGCTGCAAGTTCTCCTATGTTGTACAGGAAGTGCCCAACGGCCTGGCACAGGCATTTGTGCTTGGGGAAGATTTCATAGGGAATGACAAAGTGTCGCTCATCCTTGGCGATAATATTTTTTATGGGACAGGTTTATGGGATATGCTGACTAAACATAACGATCCTGATGGAGGGGTGGTGTTTGCCTACCATGTTTCTGACCCTGAAAGATATGGCGTTGTAGAGTTTGATGATTCATTGCGGGCCATCAGCATCGAAGAAAAGCCCCAAAAACCAAAGTCCAACTATGCCGTACCGGGCTTGTATTTTTATGACAACAGCGTGGTGGACATTGCCAAAAACATCAAACCCTCCGCCAGGGGAGAATATGAGATCACGGATGTAAACAAGCATTATTTGCAGCAGGGCAAGCTGACGGTGGGGATCATGAGTCGCGGTACAGCCTGGCTGGATACCGGCACATTCACATCGCTGATACAGGCCGCACAGTTCGTGGAAGTGATTGAAAGTCGCCAGGGACTAAAAATCGGCTGTATTGAAGAGATTGCTTACCGGAAGGGATTCATCAACGCCGACCAGCTGAAAGAAATCGCTAACCCACTGCTAAAGAGCGGATACGGTGAGTACCTGATGCAGATCATCGGTTAACGGATGCGGGCATCGGTTTTGAGAATGACCGATGATCGCTGACAAAAAGAATTTGATGTAAAACACATAATTTGATTACCCCAGGCAAATAGTATCATCATGAATACATTCATTGAAGACCATCTCCGACTGATCTCCTCCGAAATAGAAAACATCCCCCTTGAAAGTGAACCCGCGGGCCTTTATGAACCTGTTGCGTACTGCCTCAAAAATGGCGGCAAGCGGATCAGACCACTGATGACATTGCTTGCCTGCGATATGTTTGACGGAGATATGAAACTGGCCATGCCGCCGGCCATTGGACTGGAGCTATTTCACAACTTCACCCTGATGCACGACGACATCATGGACAACGCACCCGTTCGCCGCAACCAACCTACCGTTCATAAACAATGGAATCCCAACACCGCCATCCTTTCGGGTGATGTGCTGTTTGCGCTGGCCTGCCGGTATGTGGGTATGGTTCCCGACAGTGTTTTGCGTCCTGTAATGGATATCTATCATCAAACGGTGATTGAAGTGTGTGAGGGACAGCAGTACGATATGGATTTTGAATCGAGACAGGTGGTAAATGTGGAGGAGTATATTGAAATGATCCGGTTGAAAACGGCCGTTCTTCCGGCCGCTTGTCTGCAAATTGGTGCCATCGTTGCCGGAGCAAACGATGAAGACAGCCGGAATATTTACGGTTTTGGTGAATTGCTTGGTTTGGCGTTTCAGCTGCGCGACGACTGGCTGGACGTGTTTGGCGACCGGGAAGCGTTCGGCAAGCAAACAGGTGGCGATATCATCGCCAACAAGAAGACCTGGTTGTATATCCATGCCTTGTCGCTGGGCAATACTGCACAAAAGACCCTTCTGCTGGATGCTTTTTCCGGGAAAATCCACGACGACCAGGAAAAAGTAAACCTGGTGAAAGGTGTTTATCACGATCTGGATATTCACCATATGGCGCTGGATGCCATGCGTGCCTATTATGATAAAGCGATGGAGAGGCTCACACAAATCGATTTGCCTCCAAAACGGAAAGAGCATATGATCGTCCTGGCGGATATGCTGATGAAAAGAGAGAAGTAAATGTCGAAAGGTCGAAAGGTCGAAAGGTTGAAGGTCGAAATTGATTTTTGAATGTTCGATGATTGATTATCGATTTTCGTTGTCTTTTTGATAGGATAGTGGATATACTGATTCCGAACTGAACGCGGATGAACGCTGGTTTTATTGGAACGCGGATGCCACGGATGCAAGCAAAAAAAACCCGTATTCATCTGTTCAATCTGTGTCATCTGT
>REEA01000186.1 GCA_007695305.1 Bacteroidia bacterium | reverse complement strand
TCCGTTGGCTGAAGTCAACGGCAATGGATACAGGAGCCTGTCCTGAACAGAGTGAATGGATTCATGATGTGACAGGGGCTGTGCTTTCTACATCTGCACATCAGCTAATCAGCTAATCAGCTAATCAGCTAATCATCAAATCATCCATTTTATTTTTTTGCATCAAAATGCATCTCCAGCAAGCGCGCAACATATTTTCCAATAATATCAAACTCAAGATTGATGATGCTGCCTTTTTTGAAATTCCGGAAGTTGGTAACATCATAAGTATAAGGAATGATCGCTACCGAAAACATGTTTGGTTCCGAGTCAACAACTGTGAGACTGACACCATTAACAGATATGGAGCCCTTATCAACTGTAATGTTTTTCGGGCCCGGATCGTATTCAAAATAAAACTTCCAACTGCCGTCAAGCTCTTCAACTTTTGTACAAACGGCGGTCTGATCAACGTGTCCCTGAACAATATGGCCATCAAGGCGCCCATCCACACGCATGCAACGTTCAAGATTCACCTCATAGCCCACCTCCCAGCTGCGCATGTTGGTCTTGTCGAGTGTTTCCTGTATCGCAGTGATGGTGTATTGCTTCTTTTCTTTGTCAACATGCACCGTGGTCAAACAAATACCATCGTGCGCAATGCTCTGGTCAATCTTCAATTCCTCAGCAATGGGCGTTTCGATGGTGAAATGAATGTTGCCACGATCACGTTCAATTTTGGCAACCTTGCCGGTTGTTTCGATAATTCCTGTAAACATTGTTTTATTTTTAAAGGTTTCGTACAAAAGTAATAGTTTCCCAAAAGATGGCACAATTGCATTTGAAAAACATCAATGCACACATAAATATTTGAACAAAAATCGAGAAAAAGAAACACAAAATCCTTGTTTTACAGGGTATAATAAAAATAGTAATTATAACCCATTGAAGATATGAAAGTTGCTAAATTAAAAGATTAACAATTTTTGTGCTTTTTTTTGTAACCCAACAAAACAAATATAGGTTTTTTGAGTTATCTTTATAGGGAATTTAAAAGGACAAAATTTAGATCACAATATAAAGATTCTTCGTGTTGTTTTGGTTAGTTGATTGGTAACCCCGGAGTAATAACTTGCTCCGGGGTTTTTTTGTCTGTCAATATTGACGTTCTCAGCTCCCAGCTCCACCGCAAACCCTTCGAGCTTCCAGCTTCGAGCTTTCATAATCCACATCCCACCCGTGCATTGAAAATAATTAATGGGCGTTTCATATCATTTATTACAATACCTTCGTTATCATTTTGTTTTACTCCAAAATCAATGGCTGAGAAAAGATTGTTGTGCATTCCCATAGTGATGATGCTTCTGTTTTTTGGGAATGGGGTTTCCCCGGTTATGGCCAACGAAGCAAGCCAACAATACACTATAAGTGGTTTTGTATATGAGAAAGGTAGCCGTGAAACACTCATCGGTGCGACCATTTATGCAGCGGACTTGCGAACGGGGACCACCAGCAACAATTATGGGTTTTACTCACTGACCCTGCCCGCAGGGAGCCTTGAACTGGTCTTCCGTTTTGTTGGGTTCCACCCATTGGTTTTACAGATCGACCTAGCTGATAATGTTCAACTGGACGTCGAGCTCACTCCATCCTCTGTGGAAATTCCAGGTGTTGAAGTGACTGCCGACCATATTGAAAGGATCAGCCAATCCGTTCAAATGTCGCGAATCGACCTGCCTGTCTTACAAGTGCAATCAATTCCTGCACTCCTGGGTGAGAAGGACTTATTCAAGGTGATACAGTTGCTGCCCGGAGTACAGTCGGGTCAGGAAGGAAGCAGCGGGTTTTATGTCAGGGGCGGCGGCCCCGATCAAAACCTGATCATCCTTGATGATGCCATTGTCTACAATGCCAGTCACCTGTTCGGCTTCTTTTCCATCTTCAACGGCGATGCCATCAAAAATGTACAACTCTACAAAGGGGGCTTTCCCGCCCGCTTCGGTGGGCGATTGTCATCCGTGCTTGATATCAGCATGAAGGATGGCAGTAAGGAAAAAATTCAGGGTGAGGCCGGTATCGGTCTTGTATCCAGCCGGTTAACCCTTGAAGGCCCCATCATAAAAGACAAAGCCTCATTCCTGGTATCGGGACGACGAACATACATCGACGCCCTGATTATGCCTTTCATGCCAAGAGATGAAAGAGGTGGCTATTACTTCTATGATCTGAATGCCAAGGCAAACTACGATCATGACCGCAAAAACAAATTCTATGCAAGCGGTTATTTTGGACGCGACAAATTCTATTATCGTTTCAAAGATGGCTTTAATAACCGGGAAGAAGGCGGGTTGTACTGGCAAAACGCCACCACAACACTGCGATGGAACCATCTATTCAACGACAGGTTATTTGCCAACACATCCCTCATATACAGCGATTACACATTGCGAATTTATGCTGAAGAAAAATGGGATGGTGACAGATATTCCCTTTCTTATTCTTCGGGCATCCAGGATATTGGCGTAAAATATGATGTCAGCTGGCACCCGGCGCCCAATCATTTGATCCGGGCGGGGATGCAAAGCATTTATCACCGATTCACTCCCAGTGCATTTATACTCAGGGATGACTATGTTGGAGAACAGATACAAGAAGTGCAAAGCATCAACACCCTGGAGTCGGGGTTCTACATTGAAGATGAGATCAGGCTCGGCAACATTGCTAAAATCAACCCGGGCTTCAGGTTGAGCCACTTTGTTCACGAAAACAAACACTACCTGAAGCCCGAACCACGTCTTTCCATCCTGCTATTTATACGTCCTGATCTTTCCTGGAAGGCATCTTATGCCGGCATGAATCAGTATGTCCACCTGCTCAGCACAACAGGCATAGGCCTGCCTACTGACCTATGGGTTCCTTCAACAAAGAACATCAAACCACAATCGACCTGGCAAATTGCAAGTGGCTTTTCAAAAGACTTTAGCGAGCAATCGCTGGAACTGTCAGTTGAAGGCTACTATAAAAGATCAAGAAACACCATCGGTTACCGCGAGGGGGCTTCCTTTCTGCTGATCGACGACCCTTCTGAAGGAGAACGCTTTAGCTGGGAAGACAATATTACCTCAGGACAGGCCTGGTCGTATGGCGCAGAGTTCTTTCTGCAGAAAAAAACAGGCAGACTAAATGGCTGGATCGGCTATACCCTTTCGTGGACACAATTGCAGTTTGATGAAGTCAATAATGGCCAAAAATACTGGGCTCGCTACGACCGGAGGCACGATTTTTCAATCGTAGCCATTTACGAGCTTCGCCCGCACATCACATTATCAGGTACCTGGGTTTACTCAACGGGCAATGCCCTCTCTCTCCCCGTCGGCGAGTATTCAAGAGTTACCCACAACCCCTGGGGACAAAGCTCCTATTATCACGACAGTGATTTCACCACTGTGAATACCCCGTTCAGAATCGCCCCCTGGAGTTATATCAACGATTACAGCAGCAAAAATGCCTTTCGGGCAGGCGCTTACCATCGCCTTGACATCGGCATCCAAACAAAAAAACAAATTGAACTCTTTGGTGCCCCGGTAGAACGAACAATCGAATTCGGTGTTTATAACCTGTATAACAGGATGAACCCATTCTTTTACTTTATTGAATGGGATTATGACCAGAGACACCTGAAACAGATGTCGCTGTTTCCAATTATTCCATCCATATCACTAAATTTTAAATTTTGACCCATGCAACTCCTGCAAATCCATGCATTTTACAGAATGCAAATAATAAAGGCTCCTGCCAAAAAATGGGCAGCCATTTTGGCCGGATTGTTTCTTTTTACAGCTTGCGTAGAATTGGTTACCGACATCGACTTCCCGGATCAGGAACCAAAGGCAGTAGTGCATTCATTTATCTCACCGGCCGATACCGCCGCGATGGTGCTTCTTACCTGGTCAAAGCCAATCAGCAAACCCGACAATGAAAGAATTCGTTTTATCGAAAATGCTGCAGTACAAATCCGCGACGAAGATGGAAATGCATCCCAACTTCAATATGATCCCGAAAGAAAGCTCTACAGTGTTTCTGCAAATGTATTTCAAATTGTTGCCGGTCAGCAATATATGCTCAAAGTTGATGTTCCGGGGCATGCGCCAATCCATGCAAATGCATACGTGCCTCATGCCAATAACAGCCTGACTCTTGAAAAACTAGACACAATGCCCGCCGGCTGGTCTGACAGGATGGTGCTGGAATACTCCTTTACCGATAAACCGGGTGAACGGGAGAACTTTTACGCCCCGGGGGCTTACCGGAAAGTTGAAGTTTACGATTGGGAAAATGACACAACCATACTGCACCAGATCATGATGTATGTCATTTACGGAGAGAAATACTTATCCAATAAGGGTAAAGAGGGAAACACTTTCCTGATGCGTGCTGAAGCATATATTTATAATGATCCGAACGGGCCGGATGATGAGCCGGATGAGAATAACCCAATCAGCATCCTGTTGCTGACAACAGATGAGCATTATTACAGGTACCACAGGTCGTTAGAAAATTACTACCCGGACGATTTCTTCTCGGAGCCGGTGCACATTTACTCAAATGTCGACGGTGGGCTGGGTGTATTTGCAGGCTATAACCGGTCGGTGCTGGTCATAGAATAAAAGGCCCCGGCTACTTTGCTCTCATTGTAGCCTCAACGTCGGCAACAGTTTTAGGGATGGGCTTGCCCAACACCCGATATCCTTCTTTTGTAACAAGGATGTCGTCTTCAATGCGAATGCCTCCAAAACCGATGTACTCTTTTACTTTATCGTAGTTGATGAAGTCAGCAAATTTCTTTTCCTGCTGCCATTTTTCAAAAAGCGCGGGAATGAAATAGATACCCGGTTCTACCGTAAGCACGAAACCTTGCTGCAGCTTGCGGCCTAACCTGAGAAATGCCGTTCCGAACTGCTCAGATCTTTTTACTTCATCATCATAACCGACATAATCCTCACCAAGATCTTCCATATCGTGAACATCCAGTCCCATCATGTGGCCCAGGCCATGAGGCATGAACAGCGCATGTGCGCCCTGCTCCACGGCTGATTTTACATCTCCCTTCATCAGGCCCAGCTCTTTCAGGCCACCGGCCAAATGTTCTGCTGCCAGCATGTGAATGCTTTTGAAGGTCACTCCGGGCCTGATCGCATTTATGGCTTCCACCTGTGCCTTAAACACAATTTCATAGATGTCTTTTTGCCTCGGGCTGAAGCGGCCGCTTACCGGCATCGTCCGTGTATGATCGGTGGCATAGTGCATGGCTGTTTCAGCACCCCCATCCATCAACAGCAACTGCCCGCCTTCAAGCTTGTTGTCGTGACTATGGTTGTGCAGGGTTTCACCGTGGACCGACAAGATAAGCGGAAATGACAACATACCATTGCCCGAGAGGGCAATACCCTCAACCACACCGGCAATTTCGTGTTCATACACACCCGGACGGGCCATTTTCATGGCGGTATTGTGCATCAGCCATGCCACATCCATCGCCTTTTCAATTTCAATGATCTCAGCAGGTTCTTTTACAGAACGAAGCTGTACGATTGCCTTGATCAGCTCCACGGAGGCCTTTCCCTTTTGTTCAGCAGGCTTAATATCCAGCAATTCTTCCAGCAAAAGCATGTTCTCTGCCCGGTAGGGAGGCAGAAAATGGATTTTCCTGCCTTTTGCATGTGCATCTGCCACTCTATCTGAAAGTTGGGATAAGGATTCAGCATGCGCAACACCAACCGCTTCTGCCCTGGATTTTAACGAAGGCTGTGGCCCCATCCAGATGATGTCATCCAGGCTTGCATCGTCACCGAAGATTGTCTCCGATCCATCGTCAAGATCAATAATGGCTGCAAGTCCTTGCTGATCCAGTCCGAAAAAGTATAAAAAATTGCTGTCCTGCCGAAATCGGTACGTGTTGCTCTTATAATTCATGGGCACATCAACATTGCCAGGCAAAAGCACGATGCCATCCTGTAACAGGGTTTTCAGTTTTTCCCTTCTTGTTGTGTAAGTTGTTTTGTCAAACATGATGTTAGATTATTTTAATGATTTGAGATTTCATGTATTTATAATGGTTTAAAGTTGAAGGTTGAAAGTTTAGTCGTTTAGAGTTTAGAGTTTAGAGTTTAGGGTTGATCTCAATAATCCTCTAAAGTATATTAAATCTTCCTTCGAGCTTCCAGCTTCGAGCTTCGAGCTTTTTTTCTTCCTTCGAGCTTTTTTCATCGATAATCGAAAATCGACCATCGATAATCGACAATCATCCTCCTGTGTGTCAAAAATCCTGTTATGGGCGTTTTATGTTACCAAAGTTACACAAATGCCACGAACAGGCAAAAGATGAATCAAAAAAGAGGGAAAAATCGATCAGATCGACATGTCTCTTCTTTTTTTCTTTTAGATGGTTATTTATAACCATTTCAAATAGCAATGCCTGTTTGGAAAATAAATAAAGTTCATATACATTTGTTTGCGACCTGTAAATTCCAATCATTCATTAACCTCATCTTATGAAGAAGCCCATTTTCAATCTATCATCATTAAGCCAGAAGTATATCATGGCTTTGGCGGGGATGTTTCTGATGCTGTTTCTGATCTCTCATCTGATCACAAACCTTTTGATGCTCGCGGGGGATGGTGGCGCCGCCTTTCGCAACGCCGTTTCATTCCTTACCGCTAACCCGGTAATCAAAATTGTTGAGTATGTGCTTTTTGCAGCATTTCTCATTCACATTATCCTGGGTTTTGTGTTGCAGTTACACAATCATTATGCCCGTCCGGTTAAATACCGGAAGTCGCTGCGAACCGACACATCTCCATTTTCCCGTTACATGTTCCATACCGGGATCATCATTTTGATTTTCCTGGTGATCCACTTGGTAAATTTCTTTTTCATCCGACTCGGGATCGCTCCGCTACCCGATGTAGCTACCGACCGGCATGACTTTTTCCCCGTAGCGGTTAAACTGTTTGAAAATCCATGGTACTCGGCCATCTACCTGGTATCCTTTATTTTTCTCGGGTTTCACCTGCAGCATGCATTTCAGTCTTCATTTCAGTCGCTTGGTCTCAATCACACAAAATATACACCGGCCATCAAGGTAATCGGAACGATCTATGCCATTGCTATTAGCGTAGGTTTTGCCATTATTCCCGTGTACTTTTTGTTTTTCTACAATCCTCCCGGATAGTCGCAGCTTATTTAAATTATCAACTGCCATTTCAGAATTTCAAAAGTCTAATATTATTAAGATCTTAAAACAAACCAATACATAAAGCGATGCAAAAGCTTGATTCAAAAATTCCGGATGGTCCAATTGCCGAAAAGTGGAGCCGATATAAAGCCGGCTTGCGGCTGGTGAATCCTGCCAACAAGAAAAAGATCGAGATCATTGTTGTGGGGACGGGTTTAGCCGGTGCCGGTGCCGCCAGTGCGCTTGGCGAACTGGGTTACAATGTGAAGGCATTCTGTTTTCAGGACTCTCCCCGTCGTGCCCACTCGGTGGCCGCCCAGGGTGGCATCAATGCCGCCAAGAATTACAAAAACGACAACGATTCAATCTACCGTCTCTTTCACGATATGGTCAAAGGGGGTGATTACCGCGCGCGGGAGGCCAATGTTTACCGTGCCGCTGAGGTCAGCAACGACGTGATTGATCATTTCACCGCTATGGGTGTGCCATTTGCCCGTGATTATGGCGGGTCGCTTGACACCCGTTCCTTTGGAGGGGTGCAGGTATCACGAACTTTTTATGCCAAAGGGCAAACCGGCCAGCAATGCCTGCTGGGTACATATTCCTCTCTGAACAGACAGATTGCCAAAGGGACTGTAAAGATGTTCCCGCGGCGCGATATGCTGGATGTGGTGGTGGTTGATGGTAAAGCAAGGGGAATTATCACCAGAAACCTGCTCACCGGGGAGCTCGAAAGACATTCAGCTCATGCTGTAGTACTCGCAACCGGAGGTTATGGTACGGTCTTCTATCTCTCCACACTCGGTTTGGGCAGCAATGCCTCTGCCGCATGGAGTGCCTATAAAAAGGGTGCACTTTTTGCCAACCCGAGTTTCATCCAGATCCATCCCACCAGTATACCCGTGCTGAATGATTACCAGTGTAAGCTTACGCTGATGTCGGAATCATTGCGCAACGACGGTCGGGTTTGGGTGTCGAAGCAAAAGGGAGACAAACGCCATCCGAACGACATTCCGGAAGAGGAGCGTGATTATTACCTGGAGAGAAAATATCCTGCTTTTGGTAATCTTGTGCCACGTGATGTGGCCTCCAGGGCAGCTAAAGAGCGTTGCGATGCAGGCTACGGTGCCGGAGACTCCGGCCTTTCGGTGTACCTTGACTTCCGGGATGCCATTGCAAAGCAAGGGAAAAAAGCAATTCAGGACAAGTACGGCAATCTTTTCGAGATGTATGAGAAGATCACCGGTGTGGTTCCGTACAACGAGCCGATGCGGATCTATCCGGCCGGACATTACACCATGGGCGGGCTCTGGGTCGACTACAACCTGATGACAACCATCCCGGGATTGTTCGCCATAGGTGAAAGCAATTTTTCCGACCACGGAGCCAACAGGCTGGGGGCAAGCTCGCTCATGCAGTGCAGTGGCGACGGTTACTTTATTCTCCCCAACACGATCAGCGATTACCTGTCAGATGACATCAGAACAGGAAAAATCCCAACAGATGCACCTGCCTTTGAGGAAGCTGAAAAAACAGTAAACGAACGCATCGATCGTATCAAACGGGTAAAAGGCAAGCAAACGGCCTCCTCTTTCCATAAAAGACTCGGGAAGATCCTGTGGGATCACTGCGGCATGCGGCGCGACGCCGAAGGGCTTAAAAAGGGGATGGTGCTGCTGAAGGAGCTGGAGGAAGAGTTCTGGAAAGACATTTGCATACCCGGCAGCGCCAAAGACCTGAACCAGGAGCTTGAAAAAGCACTGAAGGTCGCAGATTTCTTCGAAGTCGGACAGCTGATGTGCGAAGATGCCCTGCAGCGTGAAGAATCATGTGGTGCGCATTTCCGTGAAGAGCATCAGACAGAAACAGGGGAAGCCAAACGGGATGATGCCAACTTTGCATTCGTGG
>REEA01000093.1 GCA_007695305.1 Bacteroidia bacterium | reverse complement strand
TTTTTCCCTGTCGGCTTGCACCAGCTGCATGGGCTGGATCAACGGATCGCGGTAGTGCCATACATCCAGCCTGTGTTTCTCTTCGGGCAGCAGGGTGTCTTCAGCCTGGGGCTCAGGCAAAGGTGCGGTGCCAAAAAACACACGCTTGCCATCTGAAGTAAACTGCGGCGACCGGTGTTCAGAGGGCCCCCAGCCGGCAGGAACCCCGGGAGAGTCAGACGTCACAGCCACACTGGAAGCCTCCTCACCATCGCGCCATAAAAAGAGAGAAAACAACTGCGGTCCTTCCGTGTCTTCCGCAAAAAGAAAGGCCACCTGTTTGCCCTCTTCATCCACCGTGATACCGCGGATATTTCCTTCACCCTCAAACAATAATTGTTGTGTTTGGTCTCCGGTACGAAATACATGAATCCTTGACACTTCATCATCCACGCTTTCTTCAAAAACCAACAATTGTCCATTGTCTGACAGCAAATAATCCGTCACCCGCGGAAAGCGATATATGGTTTCTGTAATGGGGTTATGGGCATAAAGATCCCTGCCTTTAACGGTATCTTCAGGCATTTCTGCCAGATGGTAGGCCATCCACGGCGATGATTTGTCAGGAACCGAAAAGGAAGCTACATTTTCTACTATCCGGTAATTTCTGTCATGCAAGCGGTAAATCCCCAGGACGTCTTTGGGCATTTCTCCGCGTTTTTTCCCGTCAACTTTGGCCTGCCGAACTGAGTCTGCTTCCGGAGTGATCAGGAAAGCCATATAGTCGGAGCCGGGCGAAAATCTTGCCCTTGTGCCGCGTGCCATTGAGTCCTGAACGCTCGTTTGCAGGTTCAGCAGGTGCAAAAGGCCGTCGCCACGCTGGGGATTCACCTCCCAGGAGGCCCAGCGGCCGTCGTTGGAAAGCTGTGCACGGGATATCTGCTTCCAGTCGTCATACACCGAGTGGTCCAGGGGGATTTTGTTGTCCTGGCCAAACAGCGCGGTTATCAAAAAAACAAAAAGAGTGGTAAAGAGAATCGTTACTTTCATGGGTGTATTTTTTGTTTGTATGTTGTGTAATTTGATTGTTTGTCATTGGATGAAAGACCGTTTTGCCCTGTGCCGATGCATTTCGGCCTTTCAGCCGCATCGCCAAAGCCTGTCTTCTTAAAGCCTGTCTTCTTATGAACCGCAAGAATACGGTTTTTTGGGGAAACACAAAGAACCGCTAGCGTTGGGATTCGAGTTCAGGCAGCAGTTCATCCCGTACCCACTTGAACTCCGGTTCAAAAGACAGGGCTTTTCTGAAGGTTTTTATTGCGGACTCCGTATCTCCGGTTTCCTGGTAGGCATTGGCAAGCGATACCAGGGTGCTCAGGTATAACCAACGCTGATTGGATGGTAAGCTTTTCCCGAACAATTCAACGGCTTTTGCATAGTGCTCGATGGACTTTCTTTTGGACCCACCAAACACGACCGGCGCATAAAACAACATATTTCCTTTTTCCAGGTGGGCATGTGGATTGTTTGGCTCCAGGTCCAGTGCGTCATTGATCAGGCGATTACTGGCCGGACCCAGTCGGGTAGCCCGAATGGGTCGCAATGTGATGCGAAAGGCATTGAAGGCCGCACGAAACAATTTGGCGTCGGCTGTATGGTTGCCTGTTTTCTCCAGGCGTATCAGCCACTCCTCAGCTGAATCCAGCATTTTCGCACCTTCATCCTCTTTGCCAGTGCCTAAGTAATAGCCAGTTAAACCGTATTTGGCCAGCACAATATCGTAAAGCAGCTCATGGGTTGGGTGCTGCCTGTATTCAAATATCATGTTCTCCAGCGTGTTTTCCCACAAATTCATCCTGTCTTCAACATAAGCTTTATAGATCATATTCCGGAAAGTCTCATGGGCAATTGACCCATCTGCTGCAAATGGCAATATAAACAAGCTGAAACACAGCATAGCAGCGAGTTGTTTTATATGTCTATTTTTCTTCCTTTCCATGTGTTCTTTTTGTTGATTTTGTTATGGATGGCAAGGCCCAGAATATTTATGAACATGATATGCTGAATGGGTGCCATCAACACATTGAACCAGATTTTTTGGCTGCTTGCCGCGCTTACCATTGCGCGGATGGCGGAGGTAGCGGCAAGGTAAACAATGGCTGCCGGCAATCCCATGGCAATCCAAACGGGAACAATGCCAAATGTAGTGACCATCAAAAACAAGATGCTTAACGTTGTTTTTGCCCCGAAAAAGGCAATGATGTTTTTGGCAAAACCCTGTTTGGCTTCACCAAGCGAATGATACATTCTGCATTTGACCTGCCCTCTGCTGAGGATGGTGTGTATACGCAGTCCGATCTGCTTCATATAGCGGGCAATGCTGATATCTTCGGCTACCTGGTTCCTGAAATAGCTGTGGAAAAGGTGTTCGCGATAGCTCTGTGCATCAAACATCATAAATTGTCCGTTTCCGGCAGAGAGTGAAGCATGCCTGCTCACCCTGGTGAGGATCATCGGCAACATGCTTACCAAAATCCAGTTCATCAACGGAACGGTAATTTTTTCGCCCATGCTTTTCATAATCTGTTTTGGAAATATTGACAGCAGATTGAGCCGGTACTTCTCACAATGGGCCAGCGCATTACGCAAGAGGCCGGGCTCCATCTCCACATCCGCATCCGTAAACAGATAATAATCGCCATTGGCCTCCAGGGCAAGCTTGTGACAGGCATGGTTTTTTCCCATCCAGCCGGGTTCAAGATGGTCGCCCCTGATCAACCTGAACCTCTTGTCCATGACCACATAACGGTTAACCAGTTCTGCTGTGCGATCTTCCGACATGTCATCATAAACAATGGCTTCCCAATGGGGGTAGTCTTGCTGTAAGATGCTTTCCAGGATGGTAACTATATTTTTTTCCTCGTTTCGGGCAGGGATGAGTATGGAAATTTTATTGTTGCCCACCGGTTTCCCTGAACGCAGCCATTGTCTGAAAAGCAAATTGGAAGCGGCAGTGAGAAAACGCAAACCGGTAAAAACCCACACAAAAACGGCCAAATACAACACCTTTCTAAAGTTTGGATAAAATTACCTGAAAACTTTTAAATAAAACAACCATGTTTTCTTTTATGATACCTGGAGATTTTGCTGATGGATACAGTTTTTGAAAAAATCATTATAGGAAGTCTCTATTGATAATTTACCAGCAGAGGGAGCAGGGGAGCCCGTATCTTTCGTTCTACCCATATCCGCAAGTGTATTTACTCCTTTTTGTCCAATATTTTTCAAATAAACTGTGAGAGCAGGCTTACGGTAAGCAAAATAGTCGGAAAGACAGGCCATATAAACAATTTGGGTGTTTGGCGGTGCCTTATCCACAATACGCATCCATCCTTTTTCAAACTGCAGGGGATGATGATGGGACGACTGAAATTTTCCCTGGGGAAAAAGAAGCAGGATATGGTTTGGATTGGAGAGAATTTTTGTCCCGTAACTGAGTGACTCAACCGCACTCCGGCTGTTTCGCCTGATTGAAAATGCACCAAGCCTTCTCAGAAATGGCCGTTTGCCCAATTCTTCTTCCAGCATCATCACATGAAATAACCTGTGAAAAACCTTATTGTTAACCCATCTTGCTATAAAACCGTCCCACCAGCTGAAGTGGTTGGCAATCAGTAATACCGGGCCATCCCCGACAGGTTCATTTATCCTGATATTAACCTTGCGGAAATGGCGATGGATCAGAAAGACAAACAACAGATCGAAGAAAATGGTATACAATCGGTTATGTTTTGCTGTTATCATGATGAAGCGGTTGCTTGTTTATGACTTGACAGGGTATAAATTGTTGTTTCATGAGGATTCTGACCTTTGGTCAGAAGACCCTCAGCACCACGTTCAGTGCAATGAAAAAGGCAAACTGGACACCAAAGAGCCAGGGTGCCACCCGGTTGTTGGTTTTGACCTTTGCCAGGTGCATGGCACTGAGAAAAACCAGCGAAATGATAAACCATGCCTGGTAGTTTTGCATGGGAACAACTCCGCCCGCCCAGTCCCACATGTCGAGACGCATGGCCACCGGTTCCATCACAAAGTCATAAGCTACCATCAGAATGGCAGCGGTAAGTGCTTTCAGCGGCCAAAAGAGTTTGGCACTCTCCATAATGGCAAATACGCAATAGGTAAGCATCATCCAGTTCAGGCCAATGATCAGCGGGGTGTTGAATATTTGGAATCCAAGCGCGCTGCCATACCAATAGGTCCCGAACACATGGCCGGTTAATACACCCAATACTTCGATCAGATATCCGGTGATGGCAATAAACAACAACACGATGGCATCCGTTGATCGCCATTTGCGATGAAAGAAAAGCAGGATCGCCGAACTAAGCAGCAATGACAGAGGCATCAGCCTGATAAACATGTCGCGTGTAGACAGCAGGCTTAGCCCCACCAGCCCCACCAAATAGTAAATGATGAAAAAGTAACCGGCAAAATTTTCTGCCCTGGATTTTTTTAATAAGCCCATGATATTATCTGTTTGGTTGTGTTGGAATTTCCTTGTCTATGATTTTAGCAGAAGCCAGACATAAGGGTATGCCACCGCCCGGATGCACGCTTCCGCCTGTAAAGTAAAGATTTTTTATTGATTTTTTGAAATTTGGATGACGATAAAATGCTGCAAATCGATTATTGGAGCTCAGTCCGTATAGTGAACCGCGGTATGAACCCGTGTCGGATTCTATGCTTCTCGGATCAGCAAAGCTTTCAGTTACGATCAGGGGCTGGATGTCTATCTTTAGTACACGGGCAATCTTCTGCAGGATCTGTTTCCGCGCCGCGGTGATCATGGCATCCCAGTCCTGCCCGGCGTTTTCAGGCACGTTGATCATCACATACCAGTTTTCTTTACCCGCCGGCGCATCTCCTTTTACCTCCCTGACGCTGATAAACACGTAAACGGTGGGGTCATCTGTAATGCTTTTTTCCCGGAACAGGTGATGAAATTCTTTGCGATAATCGTTGGAAAACAAAATGTTGTGCAGCGATAGCTCCGGAAAACTTCCATCGATGCCCCAATAAAATATCAGCGCTGAACTGGATCGTTCCAGGCTTAATTGTTTTTGAGGGAAAGGCAGTTGCGGCAGCAGGTTTTTGTAAAGATTTACCACGTCCACATTGCTGACAAACAGGCTGAAGGGTTTTACTTCTCCGCCAATTCGTAATGCTTGTACTTGTTGATCGCTGACCAGAATCTCATCCACCGGGGTCTCATAATGGAAGCGGACGCCCATTTCTTCAGCCAGGGTAACCAGTGCTTCGATGATATGATACATTCCCTTTTCGGGGAAAAATGCCCCGATATTGTGTTCAAGATGCGGGATAATATTCAGGGTGGCAGGCGTTTTATAAGGATTGGAGCCGTTGTATGTGGCATAACGGTCGAAAAGCTGGACGATTTTCGGGTTGCTGAACCATTTGCTGTTTTTTGCATGCATAGTGGTGAAGGCATTCAGTTCATGCAACCCAAACAATGCTTTCCTGTAAGCCGGCGAAACAAAGTTTTTTATTTTGTGAAAAGAGTTAAACAGGAACACCTCATGGGTAAGCTCGTATAATCGCCGGCTCTTTTCCAGGAACCGGAGTATTTGCTCCTCAGACTCACCGGTCTGCTGGTGTACCTCCGCGGCAAATGCCTCCGGATGGTGCCAGGCATTGACAACAGTTCCGTCTTCCCAAAAATATTTGCAGCTGGCATCCAGTGGACGATAACGAAAATAGTCGTCCGGGTTTTTCCCGCAGAGCGTGAAAAGCTCCGTTACCATATTAGGAAGGGTAAACAATGAAGGGCCTGTGTCAAAACGAAATCCCCCCTGGTGCCGCTCCGACACCTTACCACCGGGTTTTGCCGCCTGTTCAAACACATGAACATCATAACCCTTTGCCGCCAAACGGATGGCTGAAGCAATTCCACCTATACCTGAACCTATAACCGCTGTTTGTTGTTTCATTAATATGGCATTTGTGAATGAACACCTCAGGCAGGAAATAGCCGGTAACGGCAGCCATCCTGATCATTTAACAAAAAAACAGGAAAAACAGTTCAGTTTGCAATATATTCATTATATTCACATCCTGGGCAAAAAATGAACGCGAAAAAATTATTACAATGAAAAAAGCAGTTATTGTTGGCACCGGACTAGGGGCCATGACTACGGCATTGAGGTTGTCGAGCCGCGGCTATGCCGTTGAAATGGTTGAAAAATACCATCAGCCCGGGGGACGGTTGAATCAGTTTAAGAAAGATGGGTTTACCTTTGATCTGGGACCCACCTTTTTCAGTATGACGTACGAATTTGAAGAATTCCGCAAGGATGTTGGCATGGAAAAGCTTCCTTTCACATTTCGTGATTTGGATGTATTGTATTCGGTCAATTTCAGGGGATCCGATAAACGTTATATGATATATCGCGACCTCGACAAACTTGCCGCCGAATTCGAAGCAGTAGAGCCCAACTTTCGTGAAAAAATGGACAAATTCCTCGCCGGGGCGGCCAGCTTTTTTCACGACACCGAATACCTGGTGCTGAAAAGGAACTACGATTCGGTGTTTCAATATTTGATGACGCTGTTGCGTGTTCCGGTAAAATATTCGCCTAAACTTTTACGCTCTGTGTGGTCGGAGATGGAAAGGCACTTTGAGTCCAGAGAGGTCAAGGAGATCTTCTCACTGGTTGCTTTTTTCCTCGGCGCCACACCTTTTGATACCCCGGCCATCTATACCATTTTGTCCTATACCGAACTGGTGCACGACGGCTACCACAATGTGGTTGGCGGCATGTATAAAATCGTGGACGGGCTTAAAAAAGAGCTTGACAAAGCAGGAGTAAAGATGCACTTTAACACGGAAGTGGTTGATTATATCAGTGAAAACGGCACCATCAAAGCCATGGTTGATCAAAACGGAAATACCTGGGAGGCCGATTTGTTCGTTGTGAATGCAGATGCCGCATGGTTCAGGCATAAAATATTTAAACGCAAAAAATTCACCGAGCCGAAAATGGACAAGCTAAAGTGGACACTTGCCCCCTTTACCATGTATCTTGGCCTGGATACCAAGCTGGAGGGTGTTCCTCTGCATAACTATTTTTTGGGTGATAACTTTAAGGAATATTCAGGAAAGATTTTTAAAAATGACATCAAACTTGATCAGCCCTATTATTATGTGAATATCGTATCCAAGTCGGATCCGGAAAGTGCACCAGAAGGATGCGAAAGCGTGTTCGTGCTCTGCCCGGTCCCGGATATGCGCTTTAAACCCGATTGGTCAGATAGTGAACAAATCGCTGAAAATATCATCAAGGACTTGTCGGGACGTATTGGCGTTGACCTTGACAAACACATTATTTCCAAAACTGTGATGAACCCGGTTGAATGGCGGGATGCATTCAACCTTTACAAGGGCAGTGGTCTTGGTCTGGGGCACGACCTGGATCAGATTGGCGGCTTCCGGCCCAAAAACTTTGACGAAGAATTCAGCAATGTTTTTTATGTGGGTGCTTCTACAGTCCCGGGCACCGGCCTGCCCATGGCTGTCATCAGCTCCAAACTGGTTACCGAACGTATTACCAAAGCATATGGACCTGTACACAAGTAATGCACTGAAATGTGCCGAGATCACCACTAAAAATTACAGCACCTCCTTCTCCATGGGGGTAAGGACATTGAATAAAAAGTATCGTCCGGCAATTTATGCCATCTATGGTTTTGTGCGTTTTGCGGATGAAATCGTTGACACGTTTCATGACCAGGACAAGGCCAGCCTGCTGAAAGAGTTCAGGCAGCAAACCTATGATGCCATCGACAAAAAGATGAGCACCAATCCCATACTGCATGCTTATCAGTGGGCGGTAAACACCTATGCCATCGACAGGGAGTTGATCGATGCCTTCCTGTTCAGCATGGAGATGGACCTGGATAAAAAAACCTTTTCGCTGGACGAATATCAGCGATACATTTATGGTTCTGCAGAGGTGGTAGGTTTGATGTGCCTGCGTGTGTTTTATGCAGGACGCGATGAAGAATACAAGCAATTGCTGACGCCTGCGCGAAAACTTGGCGAAGCTTTTCAGAAAGTAAACTTTTTGCGTGACATACGGTCCGATCTGAAAGAACGGGGACGCGTGTATTTCCCGGAGGTTGACATTGAACAATTCTCCAAAGATGACAAAGACAAAATAGAACAGGAGATATGGGAAGATTTTCAGGGTGCTTTCCCCGGTATTAAGTCGCTCGACAAAGAGGTGCGCCTCGGGGTTTACCTGGCTTACCGCTATTACCTGGAACTGTTGCGGAAAATACAGGGAGTCAGTCCCGGAGATGTGCAAAAACAACGTTTCCGGGTGTCAAATACAGATAAGCTGATTCTGCTGGTGAAGTGTTACCTGCGGAATAAATTCGGCTGGATGTGACAGCATTTCTTCACCGGACAATTTTGTGTAATTATCCATTGTTGAAAACGACCAGGTGCTTTCCCGAATTATACCAAAATTATGGCTATTGATCATTGGCGTTCCGACCGCTTTTTTATGGATGAGGCATTAAAGGAGGCCCGAAAGGCCTTTGATGCCGATGAGGTACCTGTTGGTGCTGTTGTGGTTTGCCAGGAACGCATCATCGCGCGGGCACACAATCTTACCGAAAGGTTAAATGACGTAACGGCCCACGCGGAGATGCAGGCAATCACCGCTGCCGCAAACCATCTTGGCGGCAAATACCTGAATCAGTGTGCTCTGTATGTAAGCCTGGAACCCTGCCCCATGTGTGCAGGAGCACTTCACTGGGCTCAGCTTGGTAAGCTGTTTTATGCTGCCGATGACGAAAAGCGTGGCTTTACGCTGGTTAAGCCCTCGCTGTTGCATCCGAAAACCATAGTGAACAGGGGAATAGCTGCTGAAGAGGCTGCCCAATTGCTGACCACTTTTTTTCAACACAAAAGGAAGAAGTAGTCAGCGGAGACCCCTTGCCTCCTTATTCCATGTCAAACTGTTTCTTCAGTTCCTCCATGGTGGGAATATTCCTGTGTGCCCATTTGCCTTTTACAACACCTTCTTTCATGAGCACCAACCCGGGGTTTGACCTGATGATGGTCTTCA
>REEA01000113.1 GCA_007695305.1 Bacteroidia bacterium | reverse complement strand
AAAAAAACCCCGGAGCTGTTCAGAACTCCGGGGCTACCAATCAACTAACCAAAACAACAACATGAAGATTATGATTATAAGCCGGATGGCTTTTTATCTTTCTTACAAGAGAATAACTGAAAATTATTGCTTTTGTTTTGAAAGATAAGCAAAAAAAGAATAAAAAGTGTTAAATGGCTCCGGTAATTTTCAAACAATGGAAAATTTTCTGCCAACTCCTTTCAATATCATGATCCAACCCAACCGAAAACCTGATCAATCCCTCCGATAACCCCATTTCTTTTTGCACTTCACCGGGAACTTCACTGGAAGTGCTTTTCCCGGAATTGCTGAACAAAGTTTTGAAATATCCGAGGCTTACGGCCAGGTAGCCAACGCCTTCCTCCTGCATCTTTTCCATCAGTTCAGCGGCTTTCTGGGAAGTGCCGAAGTCGATGGCGATCATGCCTCCAAACCCGAAGTCAGGATGCATGAGCTTTTTCATGAGTTTGTGCTGCGGATGCTCCGGAAGTCCCGGATAGATTACCCGCAGGCCGGTTTCTCTGAACCTCTCTGCAAGATACATACCGTTTTTGCTGTGCTGCTGCATCCTGATGTGGAGCGTGTGCAGGTTTTTATGGATGGAGGAGGAGCGCAACGGATCAAGGATGGGCCCAAGCAGCATGGCCGAACCACTGTTGACATCAGAGATGGCTTCCACAAAAGATTTGTCCGCACAAATGGCTCCGGCCACACAGTCGTTTTTTCCATTCACAAATTTGGTGAGGCTATACAGCACAATATCGGCGCCCAGTGCCGCCGGCCGGATGATCATGGGGGTAAATGTGTTGTCAACCAGCAACTTCACCCCATGCTTGCGGGCAATGTCCGACAGGGCAGGCAGATCAGAAACCTGAAGCATCGGGTTGGTGACCGATTCCGTGTAAATTAGCTTTGTATTCTGGCGGATCGATTGTTCTACCTTTTCCGTATTCGTGATATCCACAAAGGAAACTTCAATATTGAATTTTTTGAGATAATTGGCCAGAAAAGCAAATGTGCCACCGTACGTTGTAATGCTGGATACAATGTGGTCGCCGGTGTTGCATAGTTGCAAAATGGCCGTGGTAATGGCACTCATACCGGAAGCGGTAACCCACGCGCTTTCTGTACCTTCCATGGCAGCCAGGGCATCCGCCAGGTATTTGTTGGAAGGGTTCCAGTGTCGTGAATACAGAAAACAGCCCTCCTGTTCTCCATGGAACGTGTCAACCATGGTCTTGGCCTCCATAAAAGTATAGGTGGCCGAATCGGTAATGGAAGGATTTACATCGCCAAACTCACCAAACTGAAGCAAATCCTGAATGTTGGATGCAGGGTCATATTTTTTCATAACAAGTATGTTTTTCGTGAACTGCAAAAGTATGAATTTCAACCCGGATGTTGGGATCAAATATCCCTGTTTTTCCGTTTTATTTATTGGATGAAGGTGCTCCGGCCCTTTCCGATTTTCCGGGGCAATTTTCTTAAAAACCACTACATTTGCATCTGATAAAAATTAAAATAAAGCGCTTATGTTTACAGGAATTGTTGAAACAACCGGCAAGGTTGCAAAAATTGTGAGAGACCGGGGTAATATCCATTTTACCATTGAAACACCCATCGCCAAAGAGCTGAAGGTAGATCAGAGTGTATCTCACGATGGCGTTTGTCTGACCACCGTACATGTTGACAAAGAGAAAAATCAATACACCCTCACCGCCATACAGGAAACCCTCGACAAAACTAATATGCGTACATGGGAGGTGGGTTATGAAGTAAACCTGGAACGTTGCATGCGAGCTGATGACCGGCTGGACGGACACATAGTTCAGGGACACGTAGACCAAACTGCTGTATGCACCAAAGTTGAAGAACTGGACGGCAGCTGGAAGTTTTATTTTGAATATGATCCGGGTCCAAAAAACATTACCGTCGAAAAGGGCTCTGTCTCTGTAAATGGAGTGAGCCTTA
This sequence comes from Bacteroidia bacterium, assembly GCA_007695305.1. Classification (GTDB taxonomy): domain Bacteria; phylum Bacteroidota; class Bacteroidia; order Bacteroidales; family UBA7960; genus PUPG01. The sequence goes on along the minus strand of REEA01000113.1, from coordinate 32,853 downwards.
CAGTGGTTGACTCTGAACCCAATATGTTCTCGGTAGCTATTATTCCATATACCTATGAGGTAACCAATTTCCGCAACTTCAAGCCCGGTTCCGTCGTAAACCTTGAGTTTGATGTGATCGGCAAATACGTGGCACGCCTGCTCGAGTTGCATTTTAAAGCCAGGGAATAATAACAGTATCCTGCTTGCGGTATTATTTTTTTTCAAATGCTGATTGATCTTTCCGGTTGATCATTTGATCTTCCTGTACTTTCAGGGTTTGTAAAGCACCATCTTCATTGTTGTGGCGTTTCCCCTCCGGAACACAAGAAGCAGAACTGTATTCAAATATATTTTGTATCTTCGGGATAGAAATTGTTTTTAAAAAAATCTTACAGCGATGATCAAGCATGCCATTTTAGCCACTGATCTTTCACCCGCCGGCGATCTTTTAATGGATTGCGTGACGGAGTACAAGAAATTGGGTGTTGAAAAAATCACCCTTCTCCATATCCCGGCCATAAGCTTTAACTACATGGAATACAGCGGTTATTCCATGCGTGTGCACATTGAGGCACGGATGCTCAACCTCCAGAATAAACTTACAGAAGCCGGTATTGAATCCGGGTTTGTTTTTCGGGAAGGGTTGCCGTCACAGGTAATTGTTGATTATGCCAAAGAACACCCTGGAGCATTGATCATCATTGGCAGCAATGGTCACGGAGCCCGAAAACGCAACCTTATCGGCAGCACCACCCAGAGGGTGATCCAACACAGCCACAATCCCGTACTGATGATGCGCATAAGAACCACAACCGGCGAGATGGAGATGCCAGTTTGTTCACTCGAATCAAAAACAATCACCGATCACGCCATTCTTTTAACAGACTTCTCCAAACATGCCGGAAATGTTTTTGAATATGCCCGGAAGCATCTCGTTGCAAACCTCCGGTCGGTCAGCCTTATGCACGTCCAGGACAGCGTTGTGATGCGGCACCGCACCCCGGAAGAAATCGAAAACTTCAACCAAATCGACACCCAGCGGTTGAATGAATGTACCAGGGACTTGCGCAGCAAAACAGATGCTCCGGTTAAGTGTATTCTTAATACTGGAGTAGTGGTACCTGAAATTCTGCGGGAAATCAAATTGTCCGGTGCATCACTGATCGTTCTTGCAACACACGGGAAGGGCTTTTTCTCCGACGTGGTGTGCGGAAGCACGGCCAGCGCCCTCGCCCAGCTTGCACCCACAAACTGCCTGTTTGTGCCTTATGTTAACGGATCCTGAGCCATTCATTCCGGAAACACACCGGCAAGACTTTACACTCACAACTTTCTTTGTACCTTTGCCCCCTGTAAATGCAAAAACAGATAACTATGCTAAGGACTCACAACTGCGGTGAACTCCGCATCACCGATGCCGGAAAAGAAGTAACATTATGCGGGTGGCTGCAACGATCACGCGACCTTGGGGGCATGACATTTATCGACTTGCGCGATCGTTTTGGGGTTACCCAGTTGGCTTTTAACATGGAAACCGATGCCTCCCTCTGCCGGCAGGCCCGTGAGCTGGGTCGTGAATATGTGCTGCAGGTCAGTGGTGCCGTAACCGAGCGAAGCAATAAAAACCCCAAAATGCCAACGGGAGACGTGGAGATCATTGTGTCGGAACTGCAGATACTGAATGAATCCAAAACCCCGCCTTTCACCATTGAAGAAGAAACGGACGGTGGTGATGAGCTCCGAATGAAGTATCGTTACCTGGACATCCGGAGAAATGTGGTGCGCAAGAACCTGGAGCTGCGCCACCGGATGGCGCTGGAAACCAGGAAATACCTCCACGACCAGGATTTTATCGAAGTGGAAACCCCTGTACTTATCAAATCTACGCCCGAAGGAGCAAGGGACTTTGTCGTTCCCTCCCGTATGCATCAGGGGCAGTTCTATGCTTTGCCGCAGTCACCGCAAACCTTCAAACAACTATTGATGGTCGGCGGGCTCGACAGGTACTTCCAGATCGTGAAGTGTTTTCGGGATGAAGACCTGCGTGCAGACCGGCAGCCCGAATTTACCCAGATCGACTGTGAAATGTCATTCGTTACCCGTGATGATGTGCTGGAGACATTTGAAGGTCTTGCCAGGCATCTTTTTAAAGCTGTAAAGGGGATCGATGGGATCACATTCAGCAGGATGAGCTACCGGGACGCCATGCAATATTATGGCAGCGACAAACCCGATACAAGATTTGGCATGCGTTTTGTCGAACTCAATCACCTCGCCCAGGGCAAGGGGTTCAAAGTCTTTGATAACGCCGACCTTGTGGTTGGCATCAACGCTGAAGGTTGCGCCGGTTACAGCCGTAAACAGGTGGATGCCCTCACCGAATGGGTGCAGCGTCCGCAGATTGGGGCTAAAGGTTTGGTGTATGTAAAGTTTAATGACGACGGCAGCTTTAAGTCTTCGGTTGACAAGTTCTTTGACCAGGAACAACTGCAGGCGTGGGCCAACGCTTTTGAAGCAAAACCGGGCGACCTGTTGCTGATCCTCGCCGGTGAAAAGGATCATACCAGGAAAGCCCTTGGTGAATTGCGCCTGGAAATGGGCAAGCGGCTCGGCTTGCGTGACCCTGATACGTTTTCATGCCTGTGGGTTACTGATTTTCCATTGTTGGAGTGGGATGAAGAAACGCAACGCTTTTATGCCATGCACCACCCGTTTACATCCCCCCTTAAGGAAGATCTCCCCCTCCTGGATTCGGATCCGGGCAGCGTGCGCGCCAATGCCTATGATATGGTGATCAACGGCGTGGAAATCGGTGGTGGCTCTATCCGCATCTTCGACCGGCCGCTCCAGGAAAAAATGTTTGCCGTGCTCGGTTTTACTGCCGAAGAAGCACAAAACCAGTTTGGCTTCCTGATGAACGCCTTCCAATATGGAGCACCACCACATGGCGGCGTGGCCTTTGGCTTCGATCGCTGGTGTGCCCTCTTTGGTGGTTCAGAAACTATCCGCGACTACATCGCGTTTCCCAAGAACAATGCCGGACGCGATGTGATGATCGACAGTCCGGCACCCATAGACCCCGGCCAGCTCCGGGAACTTAACATGAAAATCATTGAATAAGCGTTCCCGGGAAAAGACCCGCTGAGATTCTATGCTGCGTTTCAATACCAACACCAAACCCGATTATGTTCTCCGTCAGTAATCTGTCAGTCCAGTTCACCGGCGAGGTCCTGTTTGATGATGTAAGCTTTATTATCAACAAACGCGACCGCATCGGGCTTGTGGGAAAAAATGGTGCAGGGAAAACCACCCTGATGCGCATCATCATGGGGCAGTTCAGCCCGGAGAACGGCACGGTGAGTCTGCCCTCCGACAGCAGTGTCGGCTATCTTCCGCAGGAAATGAATTTTCATAGTGAAAAAGGCGTGCTGGATGAAACATTAAAGGCTTTTTCTGAGATACAGACCCTGGAAAACCAAATCAGAAAGCTAACGGAGGAGGTCACCCTGAGAGATGATTACGAAAGCGATGCCTATCACCGGATGACGCAAAAACTTGCCGAAGCCACCGAACGTTACGAGCTGCTTGGCGGAAACACACGCATGGCACAGGCCGAAAAGGTATTGTTGGGGCTGGGCTTTGAAAGAAAAGATTTCAACCGGCCACTATCCACCTTTAGCGGAGGCTGGCAAATGCGCGTGGAGCTGGCCAAATTGCTGCTCCAAAGTCCTGATCTGCTCTTGCTCGATGAGCCCACCAACCATCTCGATATAGAATCCATCCAATGGCTGGAAAGCTTTTTAACAGAATATCCCGGTGCCGTCATCCTTGTTTCACACGACCGGGCCTTTCTGGATAATATCACCAGTCGTACCGTTGAGCTCAGTATGGGTAAAATGTATGATTATAAAGCCTGTTATTCCGACTATGAATTGTTACGGCAGGAGCGCATGGAAAGGGAAATGGCAGCTTTCAATAATCAGCAGCGGGAGATAGCCCAGATCGAACGTTTTATCACCCGCTTCCGGGCTAAGGCCACCAAAGCCAAACAAGTACAGTCAAAGGTGAAACTGCTGGAAAAAATGGAAAAGGTGGAGGTGGATGAAATCGACAAAAGCGCGATCCATTTCCGGTTTCCGGAAGCACCCCCGTCCGGAAAGATCAGCCTGGAAGCCACGGATGTCAGCAAAAGCTACGACGACAAACATGTCCTTTCCGACCTGAACTTCATCATTGCACGCGGAGAACGGATCGCATTCGTTGGCCGCAACGGCGAAGGAAAAACAACACTGGCGCGGGTAATCATCGGAGAACTCGAACACCGTGGAAACATCAAACTCGGACACCAGGTGAAAATCGGATACTTTGCACAAAATCAGTCAGAATACCTGAATCCGGATAAAACAGTCTTCCAGACCCTGGATGACGTGGCGGCAGGAGAGGTTCGGAAGCATACACGCAATATCCTGGGTGGTTTTTTATTCAGTGGTGATGATATCGACAAAAAAGTAAAGGTATTGTCGGGCGGAGAAAAGGCACGGCTGGCCATTGCCCGGCTGCTCCTGGAGCCCGTGAACCTGCTGGTACTCGATGAGCCTACCAACCACCTGGATATGCGCTCCAAAGACATACTCAAAAACGCCCTGTTGCAGTTTAATGGCACGATCATCGTTGTTTCCCACGACCGCGACTTCCTGCAAGGACTCACCGAAAAGGTGTTTGAGTTCAGAAACAGACAAATCAGGGAGTTTATCGGCGATATCTACGACTTTATATCTGCCCGGCGTATCGAATCCCTCACCGCCCTTGAAGCCGCAACAAGGAAAAATGGCAACAACACTGATAAATCCTCGGAAGGACGACTTTCCTATGAACAAAAAAAAGAATATGAACGTGAGCTCCGGCGCGTGGAGAGAAAAATCACTGACTGTGAAAAAACCATAGAAAGGCTTGAAAAGGAAGCCGCTGCACTGGAGGAGATTATCGCTAACCCCTCCCTCGATCCCGAAAAAGTGGAATCCGGAGAGGTATTCTCAATCTATGAAAGGCTGAAAAAACAAATTGCAGAGAAGGAGGAGGAATGGGAACAAGCCCTCCTGGCCAAAGAAGAAATGGAAAAGAATCCGTCTTCCTGAAATTTTGCAGATGATTTAGCAACAGAATATCATTGACTCTGAATACAAACGCTCGCCCGGCATTCTCTTGCCCATCTTATTGCTCCGTTGTAAACTGCTCTGCATAATACCTGGGATCCAATGCCCCTCCGGTAGCTGCTGTGATCATTTCATTCCATGGTAACCGTGCACCCGGCGCAAATACCCGGTCACGGAAAAAATCCCCGATCTGTGTGTTTGACACATAGCGGTGCCTGCCACCTTTGCCCGGCCCGGCAACTTTGTCTGCCAACCATGCATCAAACTGGCTGGCAAGCAATTCCCCTAGCAAATAGTTATGGTAATAGCAGGGTGCAGTGGCCACATGGATTTTTGAAGCCCAATGGGGAATATGCTTATCTTCCGGAGGGGTCAACCCCTGGTATTTCTCCACCAAAAACCACCAGAGTGCATTCAGGTCCTGCTCCGGATTGCCATACATGGCTTTTTCAAAACGGTACATCACCTGTGCCCAGCGTGAAAACACCAGCTGCTCCCTCCGAAGTTTGCGCTGCGCTTTGTTGGCAAAACGGGATGCATCCTCCTCGCCGATGATGCCCATGTCAGCCATCCAAAACGGATCGGATGCCAGTCGTCCAAAAAACATGGCCACCGCCTCCGTGGCGAAAATATGCGCGGGCTCACGCAACACAAAAGGAAGGTCATCTGCATAGTATTTCTCATACACAGCATGACCGTATTCATGAAGCATCGTATTCATCCACTTCCATTTGGGCTTTATATTGCAAAGTACCCTTACATCACCATAGCGATCGATATGGATACAGAAGGCATGCTGATTTTTGCCGGGCTTTTCAAAAAGATCACTGCTTTTGATAATGTCATCAACCGGCAGTCCTATGCCGCCAAAGAAATCGGCTGTGAGCGAAGCAAGGTCCTGTCCGGCATACCATTCATCCAAAGGAAGGCTGTCCACTTGAGATGCCTCCTGAAAAAAACGGTCCTGGTAATGCCAGGGTCGCAACGCCATCACATCAATGCCAAATTTCTCCGCCAGAAAAACATCAATGGCATCCTTTTCCCTTTGAAAATCTTTTTTGGTGATCGCATCCAAACGGTCAAACAAATTCTGAACAACAGCCGGATCCAGCTCGCTCAATTGCAGGCTCATCTGATGATAGTCGTCGTAACCCAATAAGCGTGCTGCTTCATTGCGCAATGTAACCAACCTTCTGACATCCTCTTCCACCAGGCTGCCAACCATTTTTGACGCGTCCCAGGCAGACTTTACCTCCGTAGAATCTGCCGAGCTTTCCAGTATCTCTTCAATCTGGTTGTCGGTAAGCCTTTTGCCGTCAACTTCTGCGCGGAAAAGAGAGAACTTGTTGGCCACCATCGTTTCCAGCTCTATCATCTCTTTCTGGATATGATCCGGGATCTGGTGCGCCTGGAAAATATGATGCAAAACCTTAACCTGGCGCTTCAGCAGCAGATCATCAACTGCATCACGCTTGATGGCAGCGGAAAGAAAACCGTATGCATCCTTGTTACTCAATATACTGGCATGTTTCTTTTCCAGAACTTCATATTGCTTGTAATGCTTTATGTCGCCGGTCACTGCAGCATCAAAATAAGCCGTGTGTTTTTCCCTCTCCAGCGGTTCAACTTCTCTTTGATAAGTGTCAATAAAATACCGCAATGATTTTTCCATAGGTTATTTCAGGTTTTTTTAATGTCAAAAGTCGAATTTGTGAAATGTCTCTTTCGCTCCCTCGCTGATCACACAAAAGGGGCATCTACTCATCGTAGTTAATATCCTCTCTCAGGAAAACAAAATAGTTGTAGAAAAAAACAAAGAACGACAAACCCGCCTGGGTATCAATGGTGTCTTCGTTGAGCATGGAAATGGCCAGGATCACAAAGAATGCGACACAGGGTGAGTTCCTGTGGCAATGGTTTTTCAATGGCGGATACACCATGGCAAATATGATCCATAACATACCCGGAATGCCGAACAGGATGGCAAACGACAAGTATTGATTGTGAGGCTTCATCCACCGTTCAAATATCAGGGATGAGTTGATTTTTTCGAGCCCGTAAAAGGATGCTTCGCGGATGTCTCCTGTACCCCATCCGAGAAAAGGTTTTTTTTCTATGGCTTTTAAGGCAGCCTGCCAAAACTCTAGCCGCATGGCGAAAGAATGTCCCGATGGGTTTCGGGCGATTCTGTACTGATGCAGTTCCCAAAGGGTTTGATGGACGCGGGTCACGATCCAGGGCCATTGTGTATAACGGATATTGGTGATGCCTTCTTCCACGGCTTCAATGTCCCGCTCCGACAGTTGAGCAAAGCCTGAAGCATCCTTCCTCAAGCCCATGGAGGCCATATATCTGAACAACACATGTTTGACCGGCTCGCCACGCCGGTTGTAACCGTCATAATCAAGCTCACTGCTCCTGTTCCATTTTTCACGCAACTCCTCTTCTGCAATATAAATATATACCAGATAACCGTTTTCTCTGAAAGATGCCCCGGGGTTGTGTGTGTATGGCGTCCCCAGTGTAGAATACTGTTCCAGGTGCGTGATGTCTTTGTCCCTTATTTTGGTCACATTGCCCCAAAGCGACAGGAGAAACACGATGCCAAAGACAAACAGCACCAGACCTGCAGAAAAAAAAGCCAAACGCCACTTTCGGGGCAGGGATAAGATGGATGTCGCTGTCAGCACTGCAACTACAGCTGCAAAAACCAATAATCCCGACAAGGAATACAGCATCAGCAGATATGCAGTATGCCAGGCGGCAAGCCCGTAGCAGAGCAGTGACATGCTTTTATGATGAGCAAATGTTCGTTTCGCGCTGTACAACATTAGAAATACGGATAGCACCACCATCAGGCTCAAGCGTATGTGTGAAACGAAAGGAGAGAGCTCGCGATAATCATTGAAGTCTCCGCTAAGGTATATCCGGATACTAAAGAGTGATACCACGGTGATTGCCCCCGCAAAGGCAAGCGGCAGCCACTTTTTGGATTGTTTGGGCAGCGGTTCGGACGAAACAACAATCAGTGTCAGCAAAAAGATGGGAAGCCTGGTGCGCAAGGTGCTAACGCCATAATCCCAATTGGAAGAATAAAAAAGTGCCAGGACATGCACCAGGTAAATCGAGGTAAAGATCAGCGCAGCTCTGTTATCAAAGAAACGTCTGAATTTTTCCCTGAATTGAGCTTCGGCCAGCCAGTTGAGGAAAAGGATAATTTGAGAAATACTCATCAGGAAAACGGACGAAGGTAGTCCGATGGCAAGCAGCACTAAGCCCCCGAAATATATCCACCGGTGTACTGTCCGTCTTTTTGAATAAAGGTGCATTACCCGAAAACTTATCAATCTATGCCCGCCAGTATGTTTCTGTAAATTTGCTGATCCGATAGAACGGAGAGCGCTTTCCGGATGTCCGGATCATCATCGAGCGAAACGATTACCCTGCCTCGCTGATAATAATAACGGGAAACAATTTCCTGCCGGAGCTGCTGTTTGATTTCATCCTGGAAAGTGATCATGTCTTGTGCCTTTTCCTGTTCGAGCAGCAGGCGAAGCCTTTCATATTCGGTTTCCATGACTGCAAAATAGTGTTCCTCTTCTGCAGCTTTCTTCAGGTCTTTCAATAGCCTTTCCGTTTGGGTATTGTAGGTAAAATTTTGTTCGGCAGCAAAGTCCAGGAATGCCTGAAACAATTGGTCTGTTATCACGAAATTTTCAGGTTCAGGTATTTCCGTGTTTTGCCGCTGATAATTGGTGGCAAAATCAAAAATGACGTTTTGCCGAAGCAGCCCGCGTGTCACATTGCCGCGAATGCGTCTTTCCACAGTGATATCCGGTTCAATCCCGCCACCGTCGTATACGCGGCGGCCGGCCCTTGTCTCATAGGGCATTTTCAAAGAATCGGGAATCTCCGCAACACTGCCGTCCTCTCTTCTCTCAGCATAATTGATGGCCTGTATGCCTCGTCCACTCGGGATAAAATACTCGGCCACCGTAACTTTAAGCTGGGTATTGTAACTGAGAGGAACCACGTTCTGTACCAAACCTTTGCCAAAAGTCCTGTCGCCAATGACCACCCCCCTGTCAAAATCCTGGATGGAGCCGGCAACAATTTCAGAAGCAGAAGCACTTCGCCTGTTTACCAGTATGGCAAGGGGAATCTCGGTGTCAAAAGGTTCATTCAGTGTACGGTGTGTACTTGTCCGCTCCGGAATGCGCCCCCTGGTGCTTACCACCAGCTGGTCTTTGTCAACAAATAAATTGGTGATGTTCACCGCTTCGTGCAACAAACCACCGCCGTTGTCGCGCAGATCAAGCACCACACTTTTAACATCATTGTTTTCCGTGAGCTCCCTCAGTGCATTCCGCACATCCCGTCCGGCCCTTTGGGTAAAACCGGTGAGTTTGATATAGGCAGTATGCTCATCAACCATACCGAAATAGGGGATATTCTCAATGCGGATTACCTCTCGCTCCAAACTTTTCAGTCGCTCCTCACCATTTCGTTTAAACAAAATGCTCAGACTGGTGCCCGGCTGTCCATGTAACAATGCCCTCACTTCATCTTCATTGCGCCCTTTTACCGATTGCCCGTTTATTTCGATGATGAGGTCGCCGGGTAAAAAACCGGCCTTGTAGGCAGGAAAACCCTGATGCGGCTCCACGATCATCATATAATCATCGCGGGCCCTGATCACCGCGCCAATACCACCATACTGACCGGTGGTCATCATGCGTACATCCTCAATCTCCGATTCGGGAATAAAGGTTGTGTAAGGGTCAAGCGCGGATAGCATGCCATCGATGCCCGACTGCATCACCTCGGAAACATTGACATCATTGACATAATTCACAACCAGCTCTCTGAACATTCGTGAAAAAATATCCAGATTCTTGGAGATCTCAAAATTTCTGCTTCCCGCACCGGTGATAATTACGGCTGACGAAACAAAAATGGTGATCAGCAAAAGAGCCTTGGTTCTTTTTGAGATAGTTTTAAAATAGTTGAACATATTTTCTTTTTTTTTGATGTTTACGGTACCGGGTCATAACCGCTGCCTCCCCACGGATGACAGGAGGAAATGCGTTTGACAGTCAACCAGCCACCTTTCACCGGACCATGCTTCCGGATAGCCTCCACACCATATTGCGAACAACTTGGCGTATAACGGCAGGAGGGTGGGAGGTAGGGTGAAATGGCTCCCTGGTAAAACCTTATGATTCCAATGAACAAATAGCTGAATGCTTTTCCAATATAGTCAATCAATAGCTTCATGATCAATCCTCATTGGTGCCGGCAGGTAGCTCCTGAAGGCCGCCTTCGTTGATCTCCTCCGTGAGCTTGCCAAGAACTCCCTTTACCTTTTTTTCGATTTCCCTGAATGGCAAAGCCTTCCCGGATACATAGATCAGCGCCAGCAGGCAATTCGCATGCCTGTCTTGTAAAAACGTGTAAAGCGTACTTTTGTTTTTTCGATATGCTTCTTTTACCATACGTTTGATGTGATTCCTTTTGGTCGCCTTTTTTACATGGTGTTTGGATACCCCGATCACACATTTTGCCGGATACTGAAAGATAACACCCGGGGGTATCTCTCTTCCGGAAAAAATTTTACGGCTCGAATCCTCCGGCATACAAAAGTAGGTAACACGAAACGGGTATTGAAAAAAGTGTTTCCCTTTGCTGAAGAGAATGCTGTTCAGACGGTAGTTTCCCAGCCGTTCATTTTTCCTGAAAGTATGCATGACCATCAATTATCGGTAGAGAAAAGGGGCGTCCCGACAGCGGAATCACTTGCCTGCGCTCTTCAGGTATTCCTGCATCGCCATAACCATGGATGGTGCAGTTTTGGTAGGTGCTGCGATTTGAACCTTCAAACCGTCTTTCTCTGCCGCTTTCAGGGTTGCCTTCCCAAAAGTGGCAATAACGGTATCTCCTTGCTCATAATCCGGGAAATTCAAACGGAGCGACTGAATGCCAAAAGGACTAAAAAAGACCAGCATTTGGTATTTGCCAATATCAACATCTGAAATGTCCTCAGGAACAGACCGGTAAATGGGTGCCACAGAAAACGGTATTTTGTTTTGCTTCAGCAGCTGCGGAATGTCTTTTTTGTGGTTCTCAGCGCAGGGGAACAGGAATTTATCCTCCTTGTTTTTCTTGATCACATCAATGAGGTCGGATATGTGATTTTTTCCGTAAAAAATCTTGCGTTTCCTGAATTGTACGTATTTCTGCAAATACAGCGCAATGGCCTCCGAAGTACAAAAGTACTTCATCTGTTCCGAAACCTGAACACGTAACTCTTCGCAAAGGCTGAAAAAGTGATCTATACCATTTTTGGAGGTAAATATGATCGCGCTGTGCTCCGGAATCTGAATGCGATGTTTCCGGAACTCTCTTGTACCGACGCTTTCAATTTTAATAAACTTCCGAAAGCAAACATTCAGATTGTATTCGTCAATCAGATCGGCATAAGGCGATTTGTCATTCTCCGGCGGTGGTTGTGATATTAAAACATGTTTAATTTTCAAGAGCCCGTCTCCTTTTAAGTTTGATTTCACGAATTAAACAAATATACAGACACCATTGTCCCCATGATAAGTAAGGGTGCCAATTCGACGGCACAAAGGTACAAAAAAAGGTGAAACAAAGAATAACCGGATACACCATGGGTAATGATAACACCCCTGACGATCTTATATAGATTGACAAGAATTAACAATGCCCATGCGGCATACAGCCCGGTTGTGGAAGGATGATATGCATGAAAAAAAACGGCCGGGATAAGTAACACACCTGCAAACTGGTTAAAAACAAACAAGTTGTTAAAATATAATTCTGTTTGCCTTTTGGCAGCAAAAACCCATCCCAGCAGTTGCATCAGCACTCGTTTGGCCACATAAAAAAATGTCAGACCTAGCAGAATAAAACAATATACAAGAAAGGAAGGTACAGGTTCAAACACCTTGTGCATGCCGGCATAGGCGAGGCTCTGGTACAATAGCAGGGATACCACCAGCAGGAAATTGATTTTCAAAAGAAAACTGGGTGTTTCACTATACAGATTCCCCTGCTTGTTAACCATATAAAAAAAACGCAGGCCAACGGCTGATCTAAGGATATACCTGGTTCTTCCCGGAAAAAAAAACCTTGAAATGGCCAAAAGCAGCAAGCACAGTAAGAATAGGAGTACGACCCAGTCGCCGGATACATCTTGCTGAGAAACCGGCTCAAAAACCAAATCCTGACCAGGCACCAGGTGGTGCGGGCCCCCATAGAAACTCGCCGTAGGTGAAACTGTGGGTACAACCGCGTTAAAAAATATATCGCCGTTAGAAATAGCTTCCGTTCCGACAATGGAATCTCGCTCCGCCGAATATGTATTTGCAGAGAACAACAAGAAAATCAAAAGGCTTGTAAAGGCTTTCGGGATCATCTCGGGCAGCATGCTCTTTTTTTGCAAAAGTACGTCTAATTTGGGAATATGAAGATGAAAACACCCGGACGGAAGATTTATAGCACACAGTAGGATAATGATTGATACCGGGTGTCGATTATCAATTAACCCCAATGCCCCCGAGCCCCGCGAAAAGAAAAACCATGTTATTTTTTTCACAAAGCACAAATTTAATTTTTGTTGCAAAATCAAAAAAATAACAAAAACACTTTGCTGCCATCCAAATAAATCCTAATTTTGTTGCCCTTTGACATTCACCCATATCCACCCTATACATTTCAATAACAAACAGATGCAATTATTAGAATCGATCAAAAACAAAGCAAAAAAACAAAACAAAATCATCGTATTGCCCGAAGGGCTGGAAGAGCGGACACTAAAAGCCGCCGATATCATCATTTCTGAAGGGATCGCCCAAATCATCCTGCTCGGAAACAGAGACGAAATCTTAGGGAAAGCATCATCGGATAACCTAAATCATATAGAGTCAGCCCGCATTATTGATCCAACAAAATTTGAAGAAAAAGAAGGCTATGCCAACCTACTGTACGAGATCCGCAAAAACAAAGGACTCTCCAGGGACGAAGCACTCAAACTTGTCGAAGACCCCCTGTATTTGGCTACCTTGCTGATCAAAAACGGTGCCGCCCATGGGGAGGTGGCAGGTGCCATGAATGCCACCGGCAATGTGCTGCGACCAGCCTTCCAGATCGTGAAAACCTTGCCCGGTATCAGCGTGGTATCCGGGGCCTTCATCATGATCATGAAAGATCAGCAATGGGGAGAGAATGGCATTTTAGTGTTTGCCGACTGCGCTGTACACCCCGATCCCAACGCCAAAGAACTTGCCGAAATCGCCGTGATGACCGCACGCACCACAAAAGCCATCGTTGGCGTTGAGCCAAAAGTTGCCATGCTCAGCTTTTCCACCAAGGGTAGTGCAAAACATCCGATGGTTGACAAGGTTGTAGAAGCTACTCGCCTGGCAAGGGAAATGGACAGCTCCTTGCTAATTGACGGGGAAATGCAGGCCGATGCGGCTATTGTGGAAGCCATCGGGCAAAGCAAAGCCCCCGGCAGTCCCATCGCAGGTAAAGCCAATGTGCTCGTGTTCCCCACACTGGAAGTGGGTAATATCGCTTACAAGCTGGTACAAAGGCTGGCAGGTGCGGAAGCTGTTGGCCCGGTGCTGCAGGGAATGGCCGCACCCATCAATGACCTCTCAAGGGGTTGCTCCGTTGATGACATCGTAAACCTGGTGGCAATCACCGTGAACCAGGCCGCAGGCAGGTAAACCTTCAACACAAAACCAATACATCATTATTTAAATAATCAAAACAGATGAAAATTCTAGTTCTCAATTGCGGAAGTTCTTCCATCAAATACCAATTGATTGACATGGCCAACAACGCAGAGCTACTGGCCAAAGGACTGCTCGAAAGGATTGGCCTGAAAGACAGCGAATTCAAACATCAACCCAAAGGCAAAGACCCTTATATGTTGATTCAGGATGTAAAGAATCATGAAACAGGGATTAACCTCATATTAAAAGCCCTGCTTAACCCCAAACACGGCGTTATTGAGAGTGTAAACGATATTCTGGCAGTAGGTCACCGGGTAGCACATGGAGGCGAAAAATTCAGCGCCAGCGCCCTCATTACCGACGAGGTCAAAAAGAACATCGAGGAGGTGATCGACCTTGCACCACTGCACAACCCGGCAAACCTGAAAGGGATCGTATCCATGGAAAAACAGGTGCCAACGGTACCACAAGTCGCCGTGTTTGATACCGCTTTTCATCAAACCATCCCACCCCATGCATATATGTATGCTTTACCCTATGAACTCTATGAGGATGACAAGATCAGAAGATATGGATTCCACGGAACAAGCCACAAATATGTTTTTGAGAAAGCCTGCGATGCCTTGTTTATGCGCAAAGACCATGTGCGCGCCATCACCTGTCACCTTGGAAACGGCGCTTCCATCACTGCCATTAAAAATGGAAAGTCTATAGATACTTCTATGGGCCTTACACCCGTGGAAGGTTTGGTCATGGGTACGCGCACCGGCGACCTCGACCTGGGTGCACTCCTTTTTATCATGAACAAAAAAGGTCTGAGCGTCGAAGAAGCCAATAACCTCATCAATAAAAAAAGTGGAGTGCTTGGCGTGAGTGGCATATCCTACGACATGCGTGATATCGAAAATGCTGCATGGAAAGAAGGAAACAAAAGAGCACAACTCGCCCTCGACATGTATTTCTACCGCATTGTTAAGTACATTGGAGCCTATGCGGCGGCAATGGGTGGCGTGGATCTGATCATTTTTACCGGCGGTGTTGGAGAAAACGGTCCGGAAACGAGAGAAGAAGTCTGCAAAAACCTGGAGTTCCTCGGTGTTGTTTTCGATATTGAGAAAAATACCGGCCTGCGCGGAAAACTGGAAATGATCTCCAAACATGAATCCAGGGTAAAGGTGATGGTGGTTCCCACCAATGAAGAACTTGTGATCGCACACGACACCCTTAGAGTTGTGACACAGCACGATAAAAACGAAGAAATATAAATTGCGCCGCCAATCGGTAAAACCGAAAGAGAAAGGGCAACCCCGCTGCAGCAGGTTTGCCCTTTTGCTTGCCGGCCTGGTTAAGAACTGCCGGCTCAGCGAACTTCTCTAATACTATGGATCAATTGAAAAACATCTTATCCATCACCACCCCCGGTAATGTGCTTCCGGGATATGAATGACCGGATACTGTAAGCCATACATGGAATACCTATACCTGTGGATATTTCTTCAGCAGGTCAAAGGGCTTCATCAGCAAGTCAACGTATTGAGCGCGCTGATAAGCATAAGGATCCTTTATATTGGCTTTGGAAAGCTTGCCGCGGAAATCATCCAGCTTGCCGTAACCCTTGCTGTCCATCCAGCTTGCCAGGTCTTCAATCATTTGTGTAAGATGGGGAATCTTGTGCCTGTAAACAGCACTCACCACCTGCACGCAATCGACACCGGCAAGCAACATCTTTACCATGTCTTCACCGGAGAAGATCCCGGTGTTTCCGCAGATGCTTCCGTTAATTTCCTTGTACAGCAGTCCTGCAAAACGCAGAGGAAGGCGATAGTCCGCCGGCTGACTCAAATTAAACGGGAAATCATGATCCTGCTTGGTGAGGTTGATGTCGGGCTGGAACAACCGGTTAAATAAAACAAAAGCATCCACACCCTCTTTGTCTAACCTGCCAATAAATTGCAACGTATTGGAGTAAAAAGGGCTTAGCTTTACGCTGATGGGAATGCTGATCTTTTTCTTCACATTTTTGAGAATTTCAATCTGCTCCTCTTCTATATCCACGGAGGTCTTCTGAAAATCACCCGGATTGGCATAGAAATTCAACTCCAGCGCATCAACGCCTGTTTTTTCCATCTCGATGGCATACTCCACCCATGTGTCGGCATTGATACAGTTCAAACTCCCAATCACAGGTATGCCTAGTACTTCTTTTATTCTGGAGAGCTTGTCCAGATGCTCTTCCGGTCCCGCATGCTTAATGCCCGGAAACAGGCTGATCATCTCCGCATGACGTTCAACATATTCATTCAGTTCCTCCTCCATCTGAATGCTTTCCAGATTGATCTGCTCTTCAAACAATGATTTGAAAACAATTGCGGATGCCCCTGCATCCTCCATTTTTTTGGCCAGATCTGTTTCCATGCTCAGATTACATGCACCAACGATCAGTGGATTCTTCAGCTCGAGCCCCATGTAAGTTGTTGATAAATTTGCCATATAATGTCTCCCTTTTGATTAATGGTTTCAGCCAATAAATGTAATTAGATATTTTGGTTTACACAACTTTTTTCGCGTTTTGACACGCCATTGTACGAAATTATACTTTTCTCACAATATTCAATGAACAGACTTTGCAAATTGTTTAAAGGCAGTACGCTTTTTTTATTTATTTATTTTTTCGTACCTTTAGCATTTTGTTATGTATTGACTGTCAATAGTTTAATTTAGACAAAATTAAAACAACCATGTATAAGCACAACCGGAGAAAGTTTTTGCGTACCATTGCGGCGGTCGGTAGCGCGGCCTTAGCCAATAATTTTTTTCTGCAATCTGTTTATTCAGACACTTCTCTCACTCCAAATAAACACGCCATGCTGAAAGAGAAATCCAAACAGGTGCCCAAATATGTTGACATGCAACAATCGGGTGAACTCAAAGCCCGTGCAGAGATTTTGTATGAGCGAATGCGAAGCTGTGATTTGTGTCCCCGCGATTGCGAAACCGACAGGTTGAGCGGTCAGCGAGGCGATTGCAACGCCAACAGCGATCTGGAGATCTCTTCGGCCAGTGCACATTTTGGTGAAGAACGGGAACTGGTAGGAAGAAACGGATCAGGCACCATCTTTTTTACCAATTGCTCCATGCTTTGTGTGTTTTGCATCAATTATGAGGTCAGCCAGCTGGGCCATGGCCGCGTATACAGCATCAGGCAGCTGGCCGATATGATGTTGCTCCTGCAACGGCGGGGATGCCACAATATCAACATCGTAAGTCCTTCCCACTATGTACCCCACATTCTGATGGCACTCGACAGGGCTGTCCCTGCAGGCTTGAGAATCCCCCTGGTTTACAACACCAGTGGATGGGAAAAAGCTGAAGTTTTGGAATTTCTTGACGGCATCGTTGACATTTACCTCGCCGACTTCAAATATGCAGATCCTGAAGCGGCAGATAAATATTCGCCGGGCGCGGTTTGTTACCCGGAAGTAGCACAAAAAGCGATGATTGAAATGAACAGACAGGTTGGCGTTGCCCACCCCGACACCGACTCGGGGCTTATGCACCGGGGACTGATGATTCGCCACCTGGTGATGCCGGGAAATGTGGCAAGAAGTGACAGGGTAATGAGATGGATCGCAAACAACCTCCCCCATGACACTTACGTCAATATCATGTCTCAATATACACCCATGTTCAAGGCTTTCGACTATCCTGAGATTGCACGACGGATAACACGGTCGGAATATAACAACGTGGTAAGTATTGCCCGTGGTGCAGGACTCACAAACCTTCGCCTCCAGATGCAGTAAAATATGAATTATGGGTTCAGGTAAAAGCAAAAGGTGCCCGTTTAAGGGCACCTTTTGCAACTTTCTACCACCAAAACAAAAACAACATTAACCAATAAACAAAACTATCCAAAACTATAGAAAGCTAAATTCGTTTCAAATAGTGCCTAAAGATAAAAAATTCTTAAATGATTCGCAAATATTTTGGTGTTTTTTTTTCAACATTACCATCTGTTTTGGCGATGGAATGGCATGGGGTTGTAAAGACCACCAAAGGGATGACGCTGCATTTGCATGTTTGAGAACGGATGATAGCCTGTTGAAAAACTTACTTCAGCCCCAAAACGAAAATTCTCAGAAACACGGTAGTCAAAACCGAGCATCATGCCTTTCGGGTTTTGTTGCATCGCATACGGATTTAGTGGTGTGCCCCCCCGGTAATCATGGTCGATCCGTTCAAGCCATGTGGCACCGATCAGGCTCAGACGCGGATTAACCCGGTAGGCACCCGCTGCATATACTGTTGATGAAAACAGCGTCCCCGGCTGGCTGCCCGGCATGCTCCCGCCATCGGTAAAGTGGGGGCCAAACAGAAACATACCCTCCATGGTATTCATCCTGGCAGAAGAAAAAATCGTACCCACTTCAAGATGGAAGTTTTGACTCATGTCCCAGTTCATCCGGGGTGCCAAAGAATGGACAAACATGTTTCCACCCCACCAACCGGTCGAAAAACTGCTGCCCAGCTGCATCGACATACGGGGAGTTGGATCAAAAAGACCATCCCTCTCATACAACAATGACTCGGCCCCGTCCTGAGCAAGCAACGATGACCCGATGAATAAGAATATGGACAGGAAAAGTCCTGCAATGATGTTTCGTGCTTTCATGTCTGTTTTGTTTGCTCCACAAATATAGGAAATAAATCCCGGACTGCAAAGTATTTTGCTGCATCTATAACGCTCAATAAACTTCCTTTGTTTTATCTTTCTTTCAGGAAATCTCATGATTCCTTGCAATGTTGGTTCATATTCTTTACATTTGGAAAACAAATATGGAATCACCCTTTCAGGCGCGCTGTGCAAAAAACCAAATCATTCATCAAAAAATGTATCCATGGGAAACAAATACAAATATGGACTGGTGCTCAGTGGTGGCGGCACCAGGGGGTTTGCCCATCTGGGTGCCATTAAGGCCCTTGAGGAAGAAGGGATTAAACCCGAAATCATATCCGGTGTAAGTGCCGGAAGTATTGTTGGCGCACTCTATGCCGACGGCCAGGGAGCGGAAACGGCCCTCAAAGCCCTGATCAGCAAAAACCTTCTCGGGTTATTGAAACTGATAATTCCGCGAACAGGTCTCCTGAAGATGACCGGCTTCGAACGTACACTGAAAAAAACATTGAAGGCCAAACGTTTTGAAGACCTCGAAATTCCACTGCTAACCCATGCGGTCAATATCAATACCGTTGAATATACACAGTTCGATAAAGGAGACCTGATACAGGCCATAAAGGCATCTTCATCAATTCCCATTGTATTTCCACCGGTTGAGATAGATGGCTACCAGTATCTGGACGGAGGTATCGTAAACAACTTTCCGGTGGAACCGCTGGTGGACAAATGTGACACCATTATCGGAATCAATGTGAATCCCGTTGGTAAAGAAGACAAAATCAACAATTTAAAAACCATTGCCATCCGGTCGTTCCACCTGTCCATGCGCAACCATGCCGAAAGCAGAAAAGACAAATGTCACATTTATATTGAACCTGAAGAGTTAGAAAAATTCGGCATACTTGACCTTGAAAGCGCAAAAGAGGTGTTCCAAATCGGTTATAAAAAAGCAAAAGAAGTATTAAAAAAACGCTAAAGGCTTATTCCCCAAGCTAACCGGCAAGTATTTCCAAAAGCTGTCCCATATGATGCCGCTAAAGTTTTATACCTTTGCGGCTGTTAAGAAAATTGTTCGCCATGGCTTTCCCGGAATTGCACATCTATAACTCCTTATCCCGCAAAAAGGAAGTTTTTACTCCATTGAACCCGCCATTTGCCGGTTTGTATGTATGCGGACCAACTGTTTACGGTGATGCACACCTCGGCCATGCCCGGCCTGCCGTGACTTTTGACCTGGTTTTCCGGTTTCTGAAACATCTGGGGTTCAAGGTACGTTACGTGCGCAACATAACCGATGTGGGGCACCTGGAAAATGATGCCGACGAAGGAGAAGACAAAATTGCCAAAAAAGCACGCCTGGAGCAACTTGAACCTATGGAAGTGGTTCAGTATTACACGGACCGGTATCATCAGGACATGGATCGTTTGAATGTGCTGAAACCCAGCATTGAGCCCAGGGCCTCCGGACATATTATCGAACAGATCGAAATGGTAAAAACCATCCTGGATGCAGGATTTGCCTATGTTGTGAATGGGTCTGTTTATTTCGACGTAACCTCCTACCATGAAAAATATCATTATGGTAAACTCAGCGGCCGCTCGCTGGAAGACATGATGGCGGGCAGCAGGGAGCTCGACGGGCAACAGGAAAAAAAACACCCCGCCGATTTTGCACTCTGGAAAAAGGCGCTGCCGGGCCACATCATGCGCTGGCCATCCCCATGGGGCGAAGGCTTCCCAGGTTGGCACCTGGAATGCTCCGCCATGAGCGCAAAGTACCTGGGACAATCATTCGACATCCACGGCGGTGGCATGGACCTCCTATTCCCCCACCACGAATGTGAGATCGCGCAGTCAAATGCTGCATTCGGCCACGACGCGGTTAAATACTGGATGCACAATAATATGATCACCATCAACGGCCAGAAAATGGGAAAATCGCTGGGCAATTTTATCACACTCCGCGAATTCTTTGACGGCAGCCACAAAGCCCTCACAGGGGCTTATCAGGCAATGACCATCCGATTCTTTATTTTGCAGGCACATTACAGAAGTACACTCGACTTCAGCAATGAAGCCCTAGAGGCCGCCGGGAAAGGCCTCAGGCGATTGTTGCATGCCATGGATACCCTAAAAAATCTTGAAGGATCAGATACCCCTACTGTCGATGTGTCAGGGCTGCCTCAACTTTGCCGTAACGCCATGTTGGATGACTTCAATAGCCCGGTTGCCATTGCACATCTCTTCGACGCCGTTAAAACAATCAATGCAGTAAACGACGGAAAAGAACGAATCAGTAAATCAGACCTGGAAATCCTGAGAAACTGCTTTGATACTTTTGTAACCGATATTTTCGGATTAACCGGCAAGGATGATCAGGCAGGGGATAATGCCACCGGGGTAATCAGCGGCTTAATGGAAATAATCCTGGAGCTGCGCAGGCAGGCACGTCAAAACAAAGACTGGGAAACATCTGACAAACTGAGGGATGCGCTGCAGAAGCTAAATATCCTGGTTAAAGATGGCAAAGATGGTGCAAGCTGGGAAATGACAAATTAAACCGGCATCCGAATCTCTATGCTTTGAGTGGATTTAAACAGGGAGCTGTATGTGAACAATGCCCTCTGTTACAGGTAATCCAGTATCCGTCCCGACATGTGTAAAAGAGATATTTCGGCAAGCTTCGCCTGATACTGGATGGACACCAGTCTTTCTTCCGCTTCCAGCAGGTTCTTTTGGACTTCCCTCAGCTCGATTCCTGAGAGATCACCCAGCCGGTAACGCTCAAAAGCAATATCAAAGGTTTCATAAGCCACCAGCAGGTTTTGCGATTCCATTTCAACCAGGCGCAGGTTATTCAGATAAACATTGTAGGTTGTGATCAGGTCAGCCAAAAGGCTGTTTTCCGTGTCTTCCATTCGCAAACGGCTGTTGTCAACGGCAATGGTGGCGTTGCTTGCCCTGCGGCGCTGGTTAAAACCGTCAAAAATATTCATACCCAGCGTTACACCATAGTTCATACCGTAGGTTTGCTGGTCACTGAATGAGCCCGACTGAAACGTGTTGTGAGAAAAAGAATAGGCTGTGCTCAGATTCAGGTAAGGATAAACCTGCGAACGGACAATTCTTTTATCATATTCCGCGATCATTATGTCTTTTTCCACCATTTGCAACGCAGTATTGTTGTTCCTTAATGATCTTTCAAGGGTCTCAAATATCAGAATGTCGTTGAGCGGGATAATGGTATCGGTGGTTTGCAGATTAAAACGAAGGTCATCCATGGCCATCAATTCATTGAGCCGCACCCTGGAAGCACGCACCACTTCTTCTTGCCGGGTCATGCGCGAACTGTCGGCATTCAGAAAAACTTCCGCCTGCAAAAGCTGCAGCTTGGATCCGGACCCCAGCAAAAAACGCTCTTCGTCAATGCGCATACGCTCCCTGGACAGATCCACGGCAAACTTCAGATTGTTGAGCAACCTCTGTTGCTGAATGAAATTGAAATATTCGGCAGTGATCGCGGCGACAAGGTTTTCAATAGACATGCGCGTCTGCAATTCACCCATATTCTTTAAAGCTTCCAGCTTTTCATAATTGGTCTGAACCCGGAAACCGTCGAACAATGTCCAGCCAAGCCCCAGACTTGCACTGCTGACCGTATTGTGAATATTCCTTAATGAGGTCTCGTTACCCTCAAAGTCCGTACGGTCAGTGTTGTTATAAGTGCCCGAGTGTTGAGAGCGAAAATCCACAAAAGGCAGAAAACCTGCATTGCCCCGGGTAAAATTGTTTGCCGATATCTGCTCATTGTTTCGGGCAATCCGGATCGCATAATTGTTTTCAAGTCCTGTGGCGATCACATCCTGCAAACTCATCGGCTGTGGCTGTGCCATTACCATTGATGAGAATAGTATTAGTAAAGTGCTTATTTTGAGATGCTTCATTATTTCTTTCCCATTTAATCAGTACAATCAAACCAATACAATGCCTGTCAATTCATTATTATTCTTCTTCTTCCGGTTCAATCCTGTTTTTGATGTTTGAAGAGATATAGGTATAGACGGCCGGCACCACAAAAAGCGTGAGGAATGTGGAAAGGATCAGCCCGCCGATCACAGCCACACCCATGGCCATACGTCCCTGCGCACCTTCTCCAAAACCAAGGGTGAGCGGCATCACACCCAATATGGTTGACAAGCTTGTCATCAGGATGGGCCTGAAACGGGCAGCTGCAGCATCTTTAATGGCAGCCAGCTTCTCCAGCCCGGCCCGTTTGCGTTGATTGGCAAACTCAACCATTAGGATCCCATTTTTGGATACCAGCCCGATAAGCATAATGATTCCGATCTGGCTGAAAATATTCATCGTGATGTCAAAATACCACATAAAGAGCAAAGCCCCGGTGATAGCCAGAGGTACTGTCATCATCACGATCAGCGGGTCTTTAAAACTTTCGAACTGGGCCGCTAAAACGAGAAAAATCAGAATAACGGCCAGAATAAAAGCATAAACCAGGCTGGATGAACTCTCCTGGTAGTCCCTCGATTCTCCGGCAAGTGCCGTGCGGAAGGTTTCGTCCAACACTTCGTCCGCGATCCGGTCCATTTCAGCAATGCCCTCACTGATTGTTCGTCCCGGAGCAAGATTGGCAGAAACGGTGGCAGAGACAAACCGGTTGTAACGGAAAAGCTGGGGTGGTGCAGTATGTTCACTCAGTGTAACCAGGTTGCTGAGCTGCACCATATCGCCATTGTTGCTTCGTACGTAAAGTGACTTCAGATCCAGCGGTGTATTTCTGTTTTGCCTGCTTAGTTCGCCAAGCACCTGGTATTGCTTGCCATGCATGAAAAAGTACCCGAAGCGTTGACCGCTCAAAGCAAGCTGAAGGGTTTGTCCGATGTTAAAGGTAGAAACACCCAAAGCATTGGCCTTTTCACGGTCAATGTGTATCTGCATCTCAGGCAGGTTAAACCTGAGGTTAACATCCGGCATCACCAAAACGTCACTTTCTCCGGCTTTTTCCATAAATTCAGGAAGCACTTCC
The DNA here is from genome assembly GCA_007695305.1 of Bacteroidia bacterium. Taxonomy (GTDB): domain Bacteria; phylum Bacteroidota; class Bacteroidia; order Bacteroidales; family UBA7960; genus PUPG01. The sequence goes on along the minus strand of REEA01000113.1, from coordinate 9,232 downwards.
CTGAGCTTGTCAATACTTTGGGCCTGCAATACATACTGTACCGGTCTTCCTGCCCTCCTTCCGCCAAAAGTGGATTGCTGGTTAACAAAGGCCACAGCCTTTGTTTTGTCACGCAAAGCGGCTGAGAGACGATTGGCGATCTCCTGCTGGGTGGCTTGCCGCTCGTTGGGCTTCTTCAGCATAATTCTTATGTTAGACCAACCTGAAAATATGATAGACGTAACAGATTCTCTTTCAGGAATAATTTCTTCTGCCAGATCAGCAATGTCTTCCATGTAATCGCGCATAAATTCATAAGTGGTGCCCTCCGGCGCGCGAGCGTTCACATTTAACATGGATCTGTCTTCCAGGGGTGCCATCTCACCGGGAATATTCATGTAAAGTAATACCACCATCCCTACTGATCCAAGCAAAATAACAAAAGCAAGCCAGCGTCTCATGAGGAATTTATTCAGCGCACGGCTGTATACTTGATTCAAATGCTGAAAAAAGCCTTCTGTTTGCCTGTAAAAACGGCCCTTCACTTTGCGCCGCTTCAGTATTTTGGTGGAAATCATGGGTGTAAAGCTCAGTGCCACAAAGGATGAAATAATGACAGCACCTGCAATAACGATACTGAATTCGCGAAACAACCTGCCCGTAATACCTTCCAGGAAAACGATGGGGAAAAACACGGCAACCAGAGTGATGGTGGTCGCAATAATGGCAAAAAAGATCTCTTTTGCCCCTGCCAGCCCTGCCTGTACAGGGCTCATTCCTTTCTCGATTTTTACATAGATGTTTTCCATCATTACAATGGCATCATCCACAACCAGTCCAATAGCCAAAACAACGGCAAGCAGCGTTAGTACATTGATGGTAAAGCCTGCCAGATACATGACGAAGAATGACCCGATGAGGGAAACAGGAATCACAAGTACCGGTATAATGGTGGTTCGCCAGTCGCGCAAAAAAAGGAAAATGATGATCACCACAAGGGTAAATGCAATGAATATCGTGTTTCTCACCTCCCTGATGGAAGAGCGGATAAACTCCGTATTGTCGAAGCCAATGTTGATGGTCACGTCATCGGGCAGGTCGCGCTCTATCAGGGCAAGCCTACGGTAAACCTCATCCACAATTTCAATGTGGTTTGACCCCGGCTGGGGAATAATGGCGTTACCCGTGATGGGCACCCCATCGCGACGCACCATGCCCCGCATATCTTCCGGCCCCAACTCGGCGCGGCCAATATCCCTGAACCTGACAACACGCCCATTGTCTTCGGAAATGATCATATTGTTGAATTCTTCCGGAGTGGACATCAGCCCAAGGGTGCGGATAGTCAACTCAACAGTATTCCCCTCAATGCGACCCGAAGGAAACTCAACATTTTCCCTCTGCAGGGCATTCCTGACATCCAATGGTGTCAGTCCATGTCCGGCCATTTTCTCAGGGTCCAGCCAAAGTCTCATGGCGTAGCGCTTTTGACCCCAAATGAGGATGCCACTAACACCGTCAATGGTTTGCAGCTGTTCCCTCAGGGTCAGCTCGGCAATTTCTGAAAGCTCAAGCAGATTACGGGTTTCACTTTCAACAGTCACAAACATTATTGGGCTGGCGTCAGCATCTGCTTTAGATACAATGGGAGGGTCAACATCTCTTGGAAGCATGCGCATGGCTTGTGCAACCTTGTCGCGCACATCATTGGCTGCCGTTTCCATATCCACACTCAGCTCAAACTCCACGGTGATGTTGCTGCTACCCTGACGGCTCACACTGGTGAGCGTCCGGATCCCCGGTACGGCATTGATAGCCTGTTCAAGAGGTTCGGTGATTTGGGTTTCAATCACGTCCGAATTGGCACCCGGGTAACTTGTGCGTACAGAGACCACCGGAGGGTCCACGCTTGGAAATTCCCTCACGCCAAGGTATGTCATGCCTATCGCGCCAAAAAGCAGGATAATGATGGTGAATACCGAGGCTAGTACCGGGCGTTTGATACTTAATGATGAAAGGCTCATTGTGTATTACTTGTCTTGAAAGTTTATTCTGCTGATGTATTTATTGTGTATGCTGTTTCTTCTTCCATATTGTCGAGAACAATGGATATACCCTGCCGGAGCTGAAGAACACCGGTGGTAAGCAGCGTGTCCCCAAATGAAAGGCCTTCGAGTATCTGCACCCTGTCTTCCATGCGAATGCCGGTGCGAACGTAAATGGGATGCGCCCTGCCTGAGCGATAGACAAACACCCTGTCTCCCTCCATTTCCGGGATAAGTGCTTCAGATGGGATAGCAATGGCCTCCTGCATTTCGGCAAGTTGAAGCGTAATGGATGCAAAACGGCCTGGCTTCAATACTTCCTCCACATTATCGTAAAGGGCACGCACCCTGATGGTGCGGGTTCTCTCATCAACAATTGGATTTACGGCATATACCTCCGCTTCCAGGGGCTCGAGAATCCCGTCAACACTGAATAATACAGGAAAGCCGGGCTCAATATCCCCTGCATAACGCTCAGGTATGGTGAACTCCAGCTTTAAAGGGCTGATTTTGATAAGCTTTGCAAGCCGTGTGCTCGGAGAAGCAAAACTGCCCTCACTCAGGTAGCGTAAGCCAACAACGCCGTCAAAAGGTGCCCTTACTTCTGTTTCAGCGATGCGGGCCTTCAGCAGCTCAACGTCTGCATCAAGGGTTTCCAGCTCGGTCACAGCCTGGTCATAAGCCTCCTGGCTGATGGCATCCCTCTCCAGCAGACTCCGCTGCCTGAACTCCCGTTCCACCAGTAACCGGCGCTGCGCCTGTAACTTTTGAAGCTGAGCCTGCAAATGCCTGTCGTTCATTTTTGCCAACAGATCACCTTCCTTTACATGGCTGCCTTCCTGAAAATAGATGCCAATAACCTTCCCGCTGGTCTCAAAAGCCAGATCCACTTCTTCGTCGGGAAGCAGGTTGCCCGTACTGCGTACCTCATCCCGCACGAGGGTGGGGGAAATGATAATACCGCTTACACGCAAAGAGGGTCTCTGCTGCGGCCTGAATTCCGTCTCCGTACTTCCGCCGGAGAAAAGAAACGGTTTAACCTTGGGATACGCGATGATCCCAATAAGTAATGTCAATATGGCAATATTGATAAAAAACCGGATTGTTTTATTCATCACGAGTGATCGTTAATTGTAAATATCCTTATTAGATAACGGATAATACAGATGGTTTAAATAGCTTATTGATTAAGATGGTAACTGAAATATAAACAGTTATTAAGATGAATTGTTTTAGGGATGATGCGTGAGCAAACTTTACCTGTATTTGGATAATTGCCCTGTATTTCGTTAATTTGCAAAACCACGCACCAATCTAAACTGCAGGTTTTGGTTTTTTTAACAAGCAAATGATGCATTTGAAGAATAAAATTACCCTGCCAAATATTCTTTCTTTTTACCGCCTGCTTGCCTTCCCGGTGATTCTGTTTATGGCTCTTAACCAACGAGAACAATTATTTGCCATATTGATCATCATTAACCTGATTACAGATATCCTGGATGGATTCTTTGCACGCATTCTGGGTCAAAGAACAAAATTTGGCGCCAGGCTTGACTCCATAGCTGATATAGGCACTTATCTGTTGGTGTTTATTGGAATTTGGGTGTTTAAACGCGCTGATTTTGCCCCGCACGTATTCAGTTTCTCACTGTTTATCGGCTTACTCATAATAGCACTCGGCCTGTCATTGATCAAATTTGGCCGGTTCCCGAGCCTGCATCTCTATTCCTGGAAAATTGGCGGCTATATTCAGGGCACATTCTTTTTCGTATTGTTTGCTTTCGGATTTTATACGCCATTTTATTATGTGATGATCGTATGGGGAATATTGGCATTCATAGAACACATTATTATCCAGCTAATGATACCTGAAATGCGTACCGACGCAAAAGGAATTTTTTGGGTGCTGAAGGAACACCGCAGATAATGCTTGCACGCTTTTTAAAGCACCACAATAGTGAAAAAATAAACACTCTTGACATGGAAAAAAGCTTGTATTTGATCATTCTGGTTTATTTTGCTTTGGGTGCAATAGCATTTGCAATCATTGGTAAAGGAAAGAGCCGCATCAAAAAGCGTGAAATATGGACAAAATATGTTACCTATTTTCTGATTATTCATATCATCTATTTTGGGATTTTGTTTTCACCTCCCTGGTTCAGTATCTTAGCTGCAATCATGATAGTTGCCGGACTTGGTGAAATAACCTGGCTGAACCTGTGTCAGCCTTCTTCAGAAAATAATCGAATTTTTCTGCTTTCTTTGCTGATATTCCTGCTTTTCGCCATTCCATTTTTCCTTTTCAGCCTGCTTGAGCGCAGTGTTTTGCTTTACGTTTTCATTATCGTAATGGTATTTGATGCTTTTAGCCAGATCAGCGGGCAACTGTTCGGTGGGAGGAAGCTGATCCCATCCATTAGTCCGCAAAAAACACTATCAGGCTTAATAGGAGGAATAGTTGCTGCATTGGTTACAACCTTGTTTGCAGCGGAACTGATCAAAGAAAATTTGGGATCCGCAATGTTTATTACGGCAATTATCGTTATCTTTGCTTTGATAGGGGATCTGCTGGCATCCTTTTATAAACGGAAAAACGGGGTAAAAGACTTTAGCAACCTTTTGCCCGGTCATGGGGGATTTCTAGACAGGTTTGACGGTTTTATCCCCGCAGGTGCTGTCATGTATGTTTTAAACATCCTATTGCCATGAGCCAGGAACTTATCTTCACCGTCCTTTACATCATTGCCTTTGGGGCCATCCTTGCAACCGGAGAAATACTCCATTCCATTCTCAAAATCCATACAGAATACACCAGGAAGTTTGCACACAGTACAGCATCCCTCCTTTCACTTACATTTCCGCTGGTGTTTAATAGTTATCATCATGTGCTGGCAATGGGAATAATTTTTTTCTTTGTGCTGCTGATTGCCCAGCGAAAAGACCTGTTGAGATCGATCAATGATGTTTCCAGAACAACGTATGGCGGTGTTTTGCTACCTGTAACCATTACGGTATCGTTTGTTGTTTCTGTATGGCTCAATGACACAAAATTGTTTATTATCCCCATCCTGATCCTTGCCGTCAGTGATTCACTGGCCGGTATCACCGGAGAATTTTTTGGGAAAAGAGTCAGAAAGATCATCATTTACAAGCTTCAGCTAAACAAAACTTACCTCGGCAGTTCCGTGTTTTTAGTTACTGCATTTATCATATCTATTTACACACTTCACTGGTATGTTGGAAACTATAGTACCAAAACAATTATGGCTGCCGTTGCAGTGGCCGTTGGTGCAGCTATCGTGGAAGCCTTCAGCGGTAAAGGCCTGGACAATCTTACGGTTCCAATGACCGCCCTGATGATTTTGCTAATGTTTTGATGTGATATCTCTCAACATCAACGCTTCACAAACATGTTTTCAGTCATTAATCACTAAATGATGTTACATAAATGAATATCCATAGCGAATTACGACAAAAATTTCAGTTGCCCCATACCCTGTTCCCGGTGAACGGCAGGTTACAATTTCTCGATTACCCCGCAATCCGGCAATTCCTTTTCGCCTTTAACAGCACGAAAAAGTCTGCTGAACAGATTTACCTGGGAGAAATGCGCGCATCCGCACTCTTGCTTGAAATATACGAATACATGTTGAAAGCCTATGAAAAAGAAATCATTACTGATGTTTTCTCCGATGTTTACAACCACCTGTTGAAACACTTGGGTGAAAACAAAATCCGCAGGCTTTCGGAAGACTTTGTTAGAAATTTTCCGCCCGGATCAGTACATGCCGGCCAGGAAACTGCCGGTCACTATCTTTCAGGTAACACCGGTGGTCGAAATAACAGCATACTGGTAATCAAAGAGATCATGTTGTTTTGTCTTGCAGACGAAAACCCTGCAAACAAAAAAATGACCGTGCTGTTTGACAAACAATCCCTTTCAGAACAAGCATCTTTGGAACAAACGGCGCAAAATCTGGAAACCTGTTTCAGGGGAATGCCTCCTTTTACCAGCGAAAAAACCGACATTTTTACGCTATTCAGAACCCCATTCCGGGAATCACCCGATGATTTATTTGGCCAACTGGAATATGTGATCAAACATTGGCGGCATTATCTTCCGGATGAGCTCGTAAAACAGGTTCTGCAAGGAATAGACCTGATGAGGGAAGATCTGCAAACGGCAGGATTCAAGGGAGGACAAGCCCCTACAGTGGTTCCCGGCTACGGCAAAAAGGAAACACAAGGGTCTTTGTTTTTGGGAAAATCAGGCTTTGATGCACGAAAGGCCTCAGGAGAGGATTATGACGAAACAGAACGCTTTACACGCGATACTCACTGGATGCCGCGTGTGGTACTGTTGGCAAAAAACGCCTATGTTTGGCTCGACCAGCTCTCAAAAAAATATCAGCGAAACATTAACCAGCTTGATCAAATTCCCGACGAAGAGTTGGACAAAATGGCGCAATGGCATTTCAACGCTTTGTGGTTGATTGGTATATGGGAGCGGAGTAAGGCGTCGCAAAAGATCAAACACCTGACCGGAAACCCGGATGCCATATCTTCAGCATACGCGCTGTATGATTATGAAATTGCTGCCGGTCTCGGAGGCGAACAGGCCTATCAGAACCTCAACCATCGTGCAAAACAAAAAGGTATTCGACTGGCAAGCGATATGGTACCAAACCATACCGGCATCTACTCCAGGTGGATGATTGAACATCCCGACTATTTTATCCAAAGCCCCGTGTCCCCATTTCCAAACTATTCTTTTTCAGGAGAGAACCTTTCCGATCATCCCGGTATCGACATCCGCATCGAAGACGGATACTATGACAAAACGGATGCAGCCGTGGTGTTTCAAAGAATTGACAAGCATAACAACACTGTCCGTTACATTTATCATGGCAACGATGGCACCATGATGCCCTGGAACGATACAGCCCAGCTGGATATGCTCAAAGGAGAAGTGAGAGAAGCCGTGATGCAGAAAATTTTTGAAGTAGCACGCAAATTCTCCATCATCCGGTTTGATGCAGCCATGACACTGGCAAAAAAACATTTTTCCAGACTCTGGTATCCTGCGCCCGGCAGTGGCGGCGATATCCCATCACGCGCCGAACATGCCATGACCAAAGAAACCTTCGATAAATATTTTCCGGTTGAGTTTTGGCGCGAAGTGGTTGACCGAATCAATAGTGAACTCCCCGAAACACTCCTGCTCGCAGAAGCATTTTGGCTCATGGAAGGTTATTTCGTGAGAACACTCGGCATGCACAGGGTATACAATTCTGCCTTTATGCACATGCTGAAAAATGAGGAAAATGAAAAATACCGCGATCTCATCACCAATACCCTTGAGTTTGAACCGGAGATCCTTAAGCGATACGTCAATTTTATGAGCAATCCTGATGAAGAAACTGCCATCAGGCAATTTGGCACTGGCGACAAGTATTTTGGGATCTGTGTCCTGATGAATACCCTGCCCGGCCTGCCCATGTTTGCACACGGACAGATAGAAGGATTTACAGAAAAATATGGGATGGAATACCAACGAGCCTATTACCATGAAGAACCGCAACAATGGCTGGTTGAAAAACATGAACGTGAAATTTTCCCTCTGGCCGGTAAAAGATACCTGTTTAGTGAGGTAATCCATTTTCAGTTTTATGATTTCCTGAATGCGCAAGGCCATATCAATGAAAACGTGTTTGCCTTTACCAACAGGCACGGAGATGAAAAAGCCCTTGTGCTGTTCAACAATACATACGATACCACCGAAGGCCATATCAAAAGGTCGGTGCCGCGCCTGACCGACAGACAGATGACTACCACGCACCTTGCTGATGCCTTGGAAATGAACCCCGGTGCAGGCTTTTTTTACAGGCTTCGTGAGCATATTTCAGGTCAGGAATACCTGCTCAAAGGGGAAGACATTCATAAGAACGGGTTTTATCGTCACCTGCAGGGGTTTGAATATCGGGTGTTTATTGACTTCAGGGAGCTGCGCGATCACGACGGAAGCCTGGAACGGCTTTACCGGGATTTGGCCGGCCAGGGGACAGCCAGTGTTGAAGTTGCCTTGGGCATGCAAAGGCTTTCAGCTGTACATGAGGCCTTCCTGAGAATGTTTGATCATGAGAACATTCAATTGTTTACAGAAAACCTGATCAGAGCAGCACAAAACGCGCAACAGGAAGAAAGTGAAAAAGCACTTATGAACCGTTTTCGTGATTTTAGTCAATCGGTTTGCACAACCTTCGGTCTTGAGGGTGCCGGGGAGTCTGTCAACGAGGCTTTTGAACAACACCTCCGGGCAATACCCGATGCCATGCACTTCCTGAACATTTCCCACCGTTTTCTCAACCCATTGCTCACTGGCACCATCTATTCATCTCCAGAGGATCTGGTGGTATTGTCAGGAACAAACACCTACCGCGAAAATTCACTTGTCATGCTCGCATACCTTGCGCTAAGGTCCGTGCGTGAAGGTTTACATAACAATGATATCGATCTTATTGCCGGTATGATGCCGGAACCAATGCTTGAAAAAGTTATGCAACAGACAGGCCGGAGCCCTGCAGATATTGAACGTGACAAGTTGCTGATAATGATCCTTGTCAAATATGGAGCCTCGGTATTCGATTTTCTTGATAAGAAATTGCCACGTGGCAGAAAACCGGCAAAAGATACGGATGATCCTGTTGTTATCGATCAGAAAACCATGGCCCTGAATATGCTGAATGATCCGCTTGTGAAGAGCTACATTGGTGTCAATCAGCACGAAGGTACCTGGTATTACAGCAAAGAACAGTTTGAACAGCTGGCCCTTTGGCTCTTTTCTGCCGCATATTTTGCCGGCTTCAGAAAAAAAACGGCCCCTGCAAGCAAAAGCAGGGTGCCCGGGGCAATTACCCGTGCGGTTCGTTTGCTGCTAATGATCAATCAATTGTCCGAGAAAGCAGGCTATCAGCTGGATAAGCTAAGGGAAAGCCTGAGTAGTTAGGATGTTTTCATCCTTTTCAAATTGGTTAACCCGCACATCTATTATATGCCGCGTTGTTTACGTTCCACAGTCAGCTAATACCCATGCACCAATAAAGAATGTTTTTGGTTTGAAATACTCTGGCAAACGCTGATCACCGCGGATTTTTATCAGCGATTATCCGCGTTCAAAAAAAATATCACAGAACAACCAAATATAAACA
>REEA01000172.1 GCA_007695305.1 Bacteroidia bacterium | reverse complement strand
ATTAGTAACGAAGCAGCGCGAAGTGAAGGATCTGTGAGCTTCACGAGAGATTCTTTGCTAACGCTTATCTCAATCTCAATCCCGAATCGCTTCGCTCTCGGGACTTTGCTAACACTCAGCCTTAACCTTAATTCCCAAATTGGTTGCCAAAGAAAAAGTACGTCCAAAAAAGGTGGCCGAAAAAAAAACAGCTAAAGGTCATTGTTCTGGGTGCTGCAACGCACAAAACAGGTGACTTTCATGCAAAACTAATCCAAGAAGACTTTTTTTAACCCATAATTTTATCCCAGAGACACACTTTTTGGTACACTATCCACACCAGAAAAAAAAGCAGGATACATGGTATAATAAAAAAACAGGCCGCCTTAAAACCATTAGGCAGCCTGTTGGAAACCGAACTATGAAGAAAAATTACCTTAGCGGGTTATTTGTAATCTTTTGGTTCTTCTTCCTTCCTCAAAAAGGATCTGAATGAAATAAACCCCATTATTGAAACCGGACACATTGAGCTGGTAATCAGCCTGGCCGGGTTCGGCAGTATAAACCACCTGTCCAAGCATGTCGATCAGACGAAGTTGGCAAATAATGAAACCGGCTTGGATATTCAAGTCAGACCGGGCTGGGTTTGGATGAATTCGGATGTTTGCATTATCAGGAGGTAAATCCACTGAAACATTGTTTTGAAGCTCAACTTCCACAACAACATCTTCATTTGTAACCGAAACCTGGTCACTTACACTATCATGACCTTCTTTGCTAATTGTGTATGGGTAATCGCCAGGAACAATCCCTTCAAAAACATAAACTCCGGGATCATGTTCTTCCCCATCGAAAACAACAATTGCCATGGTTATTTCTACCCCGTTCTGGTCAACTGGCTTGAATTCAACCATATAACTTTCTAAAGCCAAGGTTACAGTTTTTTGGATATCCTCTCCGGAAATTTGAAGTGTGTCTGAATAGGTAAAATACCCTTCTTTTTCTACAACATATTCATAGTACCCATTACGTATTCCCTCAAAAAGATATTGTCCTGGCTCGTTGGTTTGATCATCCAGGGTAATGGTTGCCCCGTTCAAAACAGCGCCGGTTTCATCCATAACCTCAAAAGTCACATTATATCTTTTAGCCATGAGCGTGATGTTTTCTACCACGTCATTGTCTGTTACGTCCAATGAACCCTCGTATGCATGAAAATCTTCTTTTTCAATAAGGAATTCATAGGACCCTGGCACCATATCTCTGAAAAAATAGTGCCCCTGGCCAACTTCAGATCCTGTAGTGTTATGGATTGTGACCAGGGCATCAGACACCGGCAAACCATCATCATCTGATACTTCAAAGAATACGCCAAAATAGTCACCGATTGCCTCAAGGATAACATCATCGATGGTCCAATCGGAAATAACTTTCCAACCCATGGTAGCCTCTGGTGCATCCCATTTGAAAGCAATTTGAAAAGTTTCTGCATACTCCGGTAATTGTATATTGAATTCTTCCTCCAGGGGCCCATAGTCCGCGGTCGGGTGACCAAAAGACATCAGTGTTTCCCATGTATTCCCTTCATCAATCGTATAGTTCACTGATATTTCGTAGGGGTCTGTACCGGAGGTCAAGTTCATCACGTAGGTTTTATAGTTGAGTTTGAGTTCGTCGTAATTGCCAACATCCAGGATATATGTGACCAGTCTGGACCTTCCCTGAAAAAATGGCCATTGATCAAACTGCATTTGCGGCGCTTCACCCCCTGCATGACTCCAGTCATGTACTCTCCAATTCGTTTGGCCAAAACCCAGGATTTCCCAGCCTTCAGGAATTGTTCCCAATGGAATATCAAAATCTTCATAGATCAGGAAGTTTCCACCAAGAGTCCTTCTGGGTGAGGTTACAGTATCACCAACACCCAGATCATTTTTTGCAATGATCTGGTAGTAGTAATTTCCGTCTTCCTGGATATCTGTATCCAAAAACGAATTCAGAGGATACTCGGAAACGACCAGTGCTTCCCCGGGGAATCGGTACACGTCGAAAACCAGACTTGATTGATCATAATATCCACCATTACTTCCTGCTAAGGGGTTTTCCCATGTCAGCACACCATTGCTGCCTACAGTGATCAGTTCTACATTGACTGCCTTACCGGGGAGATCCTCTCCAATAAAAACATCCTTCACGGACCGAGCCCCTTTCCCTTTTACATTTACTCCCCTGACAGTATATTTATACATGCCTGACTCTTCCACTCCTTCATCAATAAAGGTGACTGTAGCGCCCATTTCCGGATCCGGAAGAGAGTCAATTAATATATCATTTCTAAAAACCAGCATTGCATCAAGCGACTCAAGCGGGTCACCCAAAACCGTCAAGCTTGGATTCACCCAGGAAACTTCTGCAAATAACTCTCCCTGCAGGCCAGCGGTAGCCGTAAGATTGCCAGGGGCAGCCGGGGCGCCCGGATCAGATCCATAGATCAGGGTCTGAATCAGGGCTTCGTATGCATTCAGGCGGCCTGCACCCATTTGGTCGGCATAATCAGGATTCAGGTGCGAAATATCATCTGTTGAAGCCAGCAGAATATCCTTTATCTCTTCAGCCATTAGCTGATCGGGAACCAGGGAAATCATTAAGGCAACCACTCCGGATACATGAGGACTAGCCATGGAAGTGCCCTGATAAAAGGCATAACCATAACCTGATCCTTGCATCACAGTACTCAATACCCCAGCGGCAATGTTGTCGGACGTTTCACCTCCCGGGGCAGATAAATCAATCTGATGCCCATAGGTTGAGTACCCGGTCAACTGATCGTTATGATTTGTAGCAGCTACTGCTAAAACACCTTCATAATAGGCAGGATAAAAATTGCCGCTGTTTCCGCTATTACCTGCAGAAAAAATGGTAAGCCCTCCTTCCAGAACATCTCCTCCGCCATGGACGTTAAAGTAATCTATCGCATCCAGCACGGCTAGTTCATAAAACCCGGGACTGATATATCCCCAGCTGTTCTGGGAAATGGCAGCACCGTTATCTGCAGCATATATGGGAGCAAGGTGAAATCCGCCCTGATCGCTGGCGCTTTCTCCAAAAATCTGGGCTGACATGAGGCTGATGCCCTGATTTTCGCCCCATCCTCCTGCCACACCACTCACACCAATACCGTTGTTATTCACTGCGCCGACAGTTCCGGCTACATGAGTACCATGATTGTGAGGAACTATGATTGAGCTATTGTCCACAAAATTGTATCCAACTCCTTCCCATATATTTAACTCAAGATCCGGATGCCCGATGGCAATGCCTCCATCTAATATGGCCACTATTACTTCAGGACTCCCTGTTGCTATATCCCATGCAGCAGGAAGGCTGATGTCGGCACCGGCAGTTCCATCGGTCTGGCCGACATTGTGGTAATGCCACTGTGCATCAAATTCGGGATCGTCAGGAAAAGTCAATTCCCTCCCATCATTTTTTCTTTTTTCAGACCAGGGAATAAAGTGATCTGCTTCATTTTCATTCACGACATTCCCAATAAGTTGCTTTTTGTAATACGGCTCCGCAAAAGCTATCTCCTCAAGGCCCATGTATGCTTTTACCATGGGGATGATTTCCTGCCCTTCCTCCACAATGATGTCATACCAAAGATGAAAACCCCATTTTATGTGTCTTTCAGAAAAATTGTTTTTCAGGGCCGGGGACTGAAAGGTTTTGTTTACGCTTTTAATCCCATACAAGGCATTCAGGCTATCAACACCCTGGATACCAAAACTTACAATGCCTTTATCATTGAAGGCAACTTCATTCACATCAAGCACTCTTCCAAACCTCTCTTCAAACTTAATTCTGAAGAGTCCTTTTTCATAGGCTTCTTCGGGAACTGTTGAAAGCTCGATCGGGGGTCGGTCACCTTTTATGACATCTTTGTCCTGGGCAACCATTTGCAAAGGAAAAAGTATTGCAATGATCAGCAACGAAATAAATCCGCAAACCAGCAGAGATGCCTTTTCCTTTTTGTTCTGTGTATTAATTTTGATCATTTTCTTTTTGTTTAGTAAAAATTAGAAAAAACTTATGCGAATTTTTCTGCAATTTGCTTCTTTCATTTATGGTTGAACCAGGAAGTTACGCGTTGAAAACAACTTGCTACCTTTAATTGTTACAAAATACAAACCAGGCAAAAGGGCCGAGGTATCCAGGGAAATTTTCAGATCTCCGGTTTCTGCAACCCGCTTTTGTTTTACCACTTGTCCCAAAGTATTAAAAACCTTAATTTTGGCTTTCTCTCCTTCCTTATTGTGAAACTCAAGCCATAAATGGCCGGAAGCCGGATTTGGGTATATAATGAATTCGGCTAAGTCTAGCTCTGAAATTCCAGTAGCATCCTGTTGAAAAAAGACCTCTATACTATGATCTGAGCCGACGTTTTTAAAGGTAAACACACCGGTACCGAAATCCCAGTTTTCGTGGTTATCCATGTCGATCTCCTCACCATCTATCAAAATAGACTGAATGGAATAATCTTCATCAGGAGTGATCGTAAAGCTTTGGTCTGCTTCACCTGCAACATAAACCTCTCCTTCCGGGATTATAGTTCCATGTTCAGCGGCTGAAGCAATGATAAGGTATTCATCAGCCTCAAAATAGCCTTTAATATACCGATCGTGGGTGGCATAAAATTCCAAAATTTCTTCTGTCCCAAGGATAGAGTCATTTTCTTTCCAGGCCATAAACCGATAACCCTGATTTGGAATGGCTTCCAGTGAGACGTGATCGAAGTTGACATATTCGCCTCCGCCCAAAACGGATCCATAGGCTGGGTTATGGGGTTCTGCATTGATTTGAAAATGCTGGGTTTCCCCAAGTATTCGAAAAGGGTTTTCCATAATCCTGGAATAATTCTCACTTTCAGAAAAAACGGTAAGCCTTAGATAACAGTTTTCAGAATCAAAGTCATGAACATTCCACTGATACCTTCCATTATTGGGCAGGCTATCAGCCACTACTGTCCAGGGGCCTTCCGGGCTTGCCGGAGAAATTTCAATCTTTACGTGTGAACCGGCATTATCGGGTACAGCCGAAGCCCACAATATATCACGAGTTGAGCCAGGATAAAAGGTTTCGTTTCCCTTAGGGTATAAGTTTTTTATCCAAAGTTCTTCGGGTTCTGAATTTTCGGCCACTACGTAAAGTTTATTGATCCTGTTCCACCACTGGGGTCCTTCAAAATAGAGGAACACCATATCAGCAAACCCGTTTTGGGTTAAGTCACCGCCAACTTTAAAGCCCATAGGCAAACCCGGGCCCGCCTCAGTATGATAAGTCGCATCAGCTGTCCAGTTACCTTGTCCATCACCCAACCAGACTTTTACTTCACCATCGGCAAAAGTGACAAGATCGGTATAGCCATTTGCATTCATGTCGTAAAGCTGGTTAAAATACCATGGTCCTGATGTGGGAAGGTTGCCTGAATAGTCCTTCCAGATATTGTCATCCGCGCAGAACTCATATACGGCGACTCCCCCGCCGTCCCTGGTAAATGCAAGACCATGGCTGCCATCATTGTTCACATCACCCACGGAAATCCTATAATAACCATGGGTTGACGGAAGGCCATTGTCGTTGTTTACAAAATTGCCATTGCCATCACCAAAATAGGCCGTGCCTGATGAATGATTTGTCACAAAGTCCAGAAACCCATTATTATTCAGGTCAGCAAACTTAACCATCAGGTAAGAGTCACCATCATGAATGTTAAAGGTTGGCTCCCAGCTGCCATCACCCTGGTTCAGATACACATGAAGGCCGTCGCAGCAACCAAATGACACACTCACAAGGTCGAGAAGGCCGTTATTATTTACATCGCCGAGGTCTGTACCAAACATGCCATATACCTGACCATCTTCGGCGAGGCCTTCATTGTATTGTGTCCATTGCATGCCGGTACCATCGTTCAACGCAACTTCAATGAGCTGACTGCCGAGGTTACTACTCGCAGGATGGTGCATACCGAAGGCCAGGTCCATAAATCCATTGTTATTCACATCCCCTGCAGCTATACCCCCATAGCCGAAGTGGCCTTCCATATGCAGGTTAAAATTGCCATTGCCATCATTAAACCAAATCATTAATCCTTCCTGGGTAGAATTGACCAGCGGGTTGCCATGATCTCCTATTGAGGCAATATCGACATGTCCGTTATTATTTAAATCAACCATGACAAATTCTGTATACCCTTTTTCAAATATGGGCTCATCCAGACCATCCAGCAACCTGATATAAGATAACTGGTGTTCTTCAGTGATTTGCCCCCAGGCCGGAAAGGAAAGGACAATAAACACCATGACAGGAAAAAAGGTTTTTTTATATCTCATTCCATAATATTTTTTCTGCTTTTCATAAAGAAAACATGATTATTTAATAAAGAAAACGTAACAGGAAAAGATTCGGGATGGAGAGATCACCATCCCAAAACCTAAAATGATTTATTCAATGTCTCTTACACACCGGATGCTTTGGCCAGTTTCAATTTGGGCAGCATTTATATAGACCTCACCTGCTCCCATAAAAAAGACAAAATTGTCAGCTACCCATAAGGGGTCGCCATAGAACAGGTCTGACGTCCAGAATCGTCCTTGATGGCCCAAGTGTTGGAAATTGCCGTTGCTTTTGAGTCTCATTCCTCCAGGCAAAGCCCCAAATCGGAATTCGTCATATCCTTCAATGTCGTTATTTACATTCTCATTCCACCTGGGGTGTTGGGTGGTGTTACAGTCATCTCCCTGGGTAGAGCCTATCTGCCTGCAGGATCGCAGGTATAATGCTACACTGTCCACATCGATGTATTGATATTGGTTGATCAGGTGATCGACCATCTGCGAAACATCATCACCACTGGGAACCCGCCAGCCATCCGGGCAAACGTTGCGATCGTCATCCACCGCCCACCAATTATACAGTTTACCATAAGCTTCGATCATTTCTGTCTCAGAGTCAATGCCATCAATAATATCATGCGGGTAGACAGCATAAGCCCCTTCAGTGGCATTTGACCAATCGTTATTTGACAAACCGGTTGGGATGGGGTCTCCATTATTGTATTTGCTCACACGAAGGTTCTCAGTCATCCATTCCTGGTCACCAATATATACTGTTTCGTAAAAATTACCATCAATGTCCGTAACTCCTTCACCAAGTTCACCATCCTCGTGATCATGTCCTGATTCTTCAAAATGAGCGGTTAACGACAGATTCTCTTGTGGCATATCAAAGGTATACACAGCTTGTACGCTCAATTCGTTTCCTCCTGCATCTGTCCAGTTCAAAAACGCATAGCCATCATTAGGAACCGCAGTAACGCTTACTTCTTCACCGGATTCAAATTCTCCCTCGCCCTGAACTTCACCTCCTTCCTGTGGGTTTGCCTCAAGGGCAAGAACAAAATGAACGGTTACAGTAAGATCGCGCTGTGGGCTGGTGCCGCAAGCATTCATTGCACTTACGGAAATATCTCCGGAGGTATCTCCTGCATTTACAGTGATTGAATTGTCTCCCTGACCGTCAACTATTTCCCAGCCTTCGGGTAAGGTCCAATCGTAAACCACTCCTTCCACTGCATCAACTTCGTATATTAAACCGGTTTCATTTGCCAAAACGGTTTGCTCACCGGTTATTGGTGAAGGTTGCCCTGGTTCTTCGCCGGCAATATCAAAGAGGTAGTCATTATCGGTTTCCGGATTATCCTCTATCACTGCGTAGTCTCCCATTGCAAACCCGGTAAACCTTAAATCATCGCCAGGTCCGAAAAAGAAGTCATTGTCATTGGATGCATTTCCGGATTTGCTCCCGACAGTTTCACCCATATAAATAATTTCAGGAGTGCTTCTTACACCATGGCCTGTATGGATCATTATCTGGCTTTGCTGGTAATTTTTTGAATACACATTAAATATATAGCCAGGTTGACTGCATGCAAAAAAAGTGAAAAGGTGTACCCCTTGCTCCAGCGTTTTGGTATAGCCAGCCAACCTCCTGCCTGTCAAATCATAAATACCAAATTCAAATAGCCCTCTTTCAGGGACGCCAACCTCAATATTGGTTTTTTCGGAAAAAGGGTTTGGAAAGTTCTGTGAAAGATACAAGCCTGACTGACCACTTCCGATTAATTCAATATTGGTTGGAATATAAGACAAAGTGGTATCCGGATAATAAAGCACTTTGCTGGTTTCTTCAGTAAGGTTTTCGATGAATATACTGTCAAGCTGGGCATAAGCGCAGGTGTGATTTGCCGAAAAGCGCAGGGTAATCCCATTTTCCATGCCTGTTAAGCTTGCTGAGCAAAACAAGATGGATAATAATAATAGAAGTGTAACTTTTTTCATAGCATAAAATTTGGTTAAGTAAAAGGTTATGATTCCAAAAAGTGTTTTAAAATTAACCTAGGAAAGGGCTTAAGTTTTTTATCCAAAATTAAGCGAATTGCTGTTTGATAGCAATAGGTGTTGGTGTCTATTTTTTTATTAATTCCTGTATTCGTACCAGCACCTATTTTTTAGTAAACAATAACGAGTTGTGCGATTGAATTTATTGTTAAAATATAAAGAAAAAATGCACAATACATACCAACGAATGAAGTGTTGTACAGCTTGAATTGTATGTATGTTGCTTGCATTTGAGCTTGATAAATCTTGTGTGCTTCTGTGCCCTGTATGGCTAACGTCAAATATACATTTTTTTCACATAAGTCATTAAATGGGAATTTGGTTTTTTGAAACAATTTCCGGTACATGCGTTTAAATATCTGTCGTCATGCTGCTATTGTGCCCTAAAAGCTACCTGATGTAACGCAAATCCGTGCGTGCCTCAAGCATAAAATAAGCGTTGAGGTTAAGATTAAAGTTGAGATTAAGATTAAGGTTGAGATAATTAGAATTCTCCTGTCATCCTGAGTGGGTTAGCCCCCGCGAAAAAAGCGGTGGCCACAATGCGGGAATGACATATGTATTCTATGTTTTTTGTTTTGGCTTGGTCTGTTTCTTTGCGCCTGTGCGTGGTTTTTGTTTGAGGCCTGATTCGCCAAAGCAAAAGCAAAAAGCCACGGCTGAGACGCGCCTGGGGGCGCGTCTTTACGGTGGTCATTGCTGGGTGTTTGTACCGCGCCTGGGGGCGCGGTATTACTCGTTTTGCAGTGTTCTCGTTTAAAAAAA
>REEA01000083.1 GCA_007695305.1 Bacteroidia bacterium | reverse complement strand
GGCAAAAGTCCTGTCATGTGCATTTCATGCTGTTAATCCAGGTCCGATGCAAGGTGCCGAAAGCCAGTCGACATAGTATTCTGTTTCAAGGCTTTTGTAACGCAGCAGATGGCCTGTAGTAAAAGCATTCGTGTCCGGCTAACCACTTAGAAGTTGCTGGTTAGCCGGACACGAATATAACAACCCGGTAGCCGGTTTAAATCACGGTCTTTTCTGGTGGTGAAGTTTTGCAATCACCTGTGGGTGTTATTGTTTCTACTTTTTCATGATTTTTACCACACCTGTTTTGTCTGTTTGCATCACCCTCACTAAGTACATGCCAGTTTGTCTGCCGGCAAGGCTGAAGGTATATTGTTTGGCACCGGGCATTTGTTTGTTGGTGATAAGGTTGCCCTGCATGGTAAATATCTGAATCAACACCGGTTCCGATTCTTCAAATCCTTGCATTTCAATGGTAAAGTCTCCGGTGGTGGGGTTGGGATAGACCTTGAAGAACACCTCTTTTGCAGGTACTCGTATTTCCTGTTCAACAGGTGGCATGGTCTCTTCGGGGGCTGCCACCAGGACCGGGGGAGAGATGATTCCGCAATGATCTTCTGATGATATCCAGGCATGCAGATAAGATCCGCTGTGAGCATGTGTTCCGGGAAGCATGATGATGTTTTGTCCGGCTATCAGGTTCACTACGCCACCGCTTTGTATCGTCAATCCTTCTACGGTTATTGTCTGGGTGGCATTAAAGCACAGGTACTCGCCGGGTATTACATCCGTTGGAGAAATGTTGACATTGTCGGGTATTGATGCGCCTTCCTGGTTTACTATTATAATGACATCGGAAGTATAAGGGGCGGAAACGGTAATCTCGCCGGACCGGGCCGTAGTTGCCGGATTTGCATCGTAATTAACGGTCAGTGTTACAGTCCCACTTCCAAAATCCGGGCTGACACTCAGCCATGGAATGCTTTCTGAAACCACCCAGTCGCTGGTGTTCGAATTCAGGGCAAACGTTGTTGTGCCGGCGGCTTGTCCTACTTGCTGTTCGGGTGGAATTACGGCAAGGTAGGGGGTGGCGGGAGAGCCTTTTTTATAGCCCAGCCTTGTACAATCGGAATATGATTGACAATCATATTTATGAACATACACCCTTACTTCTCCTGTAAAGTCAGCAGTCCAGTCAATAAAGGCACCGTTGTCGCCCGGACCGCAGTTGTTGTGTTCATACGCGAGAAAAGCGTTGTCCATGTCATTTCTCAGTGTGAGTTGAGATTCATACGTTACTTCGGCTCCATGTGTTGCGCACAATGACCAGTTATACCTTTCGCCTTCAGCAACGGGAAAAACAGCATATTCTCCGCCATAAATACAATTGATATACTGCCAATTATCCGTAGGAGTCTGCGTAACACAATAAGGACCGTTAGCACAATAATCATATTGGGATAATGACGCAGTAACGGTTGGCCCGTAGTTAGCCACACCTGTGAATGTTGCCATGCGGTCGGAGCCGGTATTTGCCGTGTAATTAACTGTTATTGTGGCGTTACCTGTTCCGCTGGTTTGGCTTGGCACAGCCCAGTCAGCATCGCTGCCGAGGGTCCAGGTGGTATTTGATGTTACATTGTAGGTAACCGATCCGCCCAAAGGTCCGAGAATCCGGGTAACAGGCGAAATGGAGATAGAAGGATTTGTCAGGGCCCCTTTTTTATAAGCCAGTCGGGTTGAGCTGCCATAAGAGTCGCAGGGTTCTTTTGTGACAATCACCTTTACCTCACCCGTGAAACTAGCCGTCCAGCTTATTTTTCCATCATCTCCACAAAAAGTACTGTTATGGGTGATAAAGGAATTGGTGGCTGCATTGCGCAAGGTGAGCCTTGAGTCGTATGCGGCGTCTCCCCCATGCTCAGGACATAGGGACCAGTGGTATTGTGTTCCGGATTCAACGGAAAACCGTGCATACTCGCCGGCAAAAATGAAGTGAAGGTAATTCCAGTTATCTTCAGGTTCCAGCACGCCGCCCCATTGGGTTACACTATTGCAATAGGTGCTGAATGGCATCTGGGTTAATGTTGACTGGGTAGAGAATTCGCCGCTGCTGGCTGTAATGGTACCAATACGCTGTGAGCTGGTATTGGCTGTGTAGCCTACAGCGATGGTTGCGTTACCGATACCACTCGAAGGGGTAACTGAGGTAATCCAGGGCATGTTTTTGGTAATTGACCAGGGTGAATTCGATTGCAAATAGTAATATGTTGTACCTGCCCCTGACAACACATCCCAGTTTGCCGGAGAAAGTGCTACTGCAATATTGGTAAGTGCACCGCTTTTATAAGCTATTCTTGTGTTGGTAGGCATGCTCTGGCAGGGATACCTTGTCAAAATCAGCTTTACAAGACCGGAGAAATTGGACGTCCAGCTGATTCTGGCATCATCTCCACAGGCATCCTGATTATGAGCAAGCAAGAGATTATTATCGGCCCGGCGCAGGGTTAGTTCTGAATCGTAAGGGGCATTTCCGCCATGCTCCGGGCAAAGCGAGAAGTGGTATTGTATTCCGCTAAAAACATAAAATGTGACATATTCTCCTGCCCACATACCATCATGGTATTGCCAGTTGACGTTAGGAGAAAGTGGCCCGCCAAACGAAACTAAACTGTTGCAGTGAGGATCGTTGCCGGGCATTTGTGTCAGGGTTGCCTGAACGTTGCTTGTTCCGGTAGCCGAAACCGTTAGTGTGCCGACCCTCTGAGCGCCGGGGTTTGCAAGGTAATTTACTGTAATGGTTGCATTTCCGGTTCCTGAGTATGGGCTTACCGAAGAAATCCACAACGCATCCTTGCCAATTATCCAGCTGGTATTTGATATGATATTGTAAGTTGCACTTCCTGCAGTTTTTAAGACCTCGCGGTTGGATGGTGTAATAGAAACAAATGGATTCACCAGGACTCCGGATTTATATGCAAGGCGGGTTGGTGTACTTTCGCTCTGGCAATTATACTTCGAAACCACCACTTTAACCGTACCGGTAAAGTCGGCTGTCCAGCTAATAAAGGCATCCATACCGGTGCCGCATTCGTCATCAGAATAGGCAATAAGGCTATTGGTAGTACCATGGCGCAGGGTTAACTGCGAGTCATAGGGTGCTTCGCCGCCGTGATAATTGCATAATGACCAGTGATAGGTGGTTCCGCTGGTAACATTAAACCTGCTGAACTCACCCGGGTAGATGTTGTTTTGGTATTTCCAGTTTGATTCCGGATTTAGCGTTGCGGACGGAAATTGTGTGTTGCTGTTACAACCAGGGGGTCTTTGATAGGCAAGGGTATATGAGCCATAATGTGCAGCACTGTAGCCCCTGACCACGAGGTAGGCATACCCGTCATACGTTGCAACCCATTCAATTTTTGATCTAAAATTTTCGCACCCATCATCGTTAAAGGCTACAATGCTACATTCGGAGTTAAGTAATTGTAAAAAAGTGTCAAAATTTGCCGTGGCGCCATTGCCGCATCCGGTTTGAAAAATATAGGTTCTTCCGGCAATGGCGTTAAACCTGTAAACTTTACAGCCATTGTACCCAATAGAGCTGGAGTTGGTTTTCCATGATGAGGTCGGAAAAACTGCAAAATCGTAGCCCGGGCAGGCGATACAACTAATGGTAGCAGTAGAACGGTAAGCCGCTACCACATGTTTTGTGTTACGGATAGTTCGGGCATTATCGCCTTCGGTGGCATGCCCGATGGCAGCTCCCATATAATTGATGGATGGGTTTGAAAAATAAGGTACCCTTGTTGATGATACGGGGTTGGAAGGGAAATAGCCCCCTAAAAAATAACTCATCACAGAACTATACCAAACATTATCAGAGCCCTGCCACCTCCATCCTGCAGAATAGCTGTAGAGTTCGGGGCCCGGTTGAAAGTTTTGCTGCTTATGATGTCCGCATCCCATATTATGACCCATTTCATGAATAGGAGTATGGCGTGTAACCGCCTCACCCACTCCTGAAACCGAATAGCCATAATTTGGCCTTCCTCCGACTTGATCCAGAACCCAGGCCACGCCACCACTTGTAGTCGTAAAAAGTTGAACCAGGTCGGCACCAAATATATTCCGCCAGGAATGGGCAGTATCAAATCCATGGGTGCCTTCTGTCAACCGTATCAGGTCTACCTCACTCCCACTAGCCCAAAAATTATATGGTGAGCCATAATAAATAGAAGGGCCTGTGTATTCGGTATATGAAATCACACCTCTGTGAACCAACCTGATAGAGGCATAGGTCTGACTATTATTAAGGGCTGTATTACCCATGCTGACTGCTAAGGCAAGCCTGTTTAAAATTCCCCCGCCATGATTATTTGCCCAATTACGCGCAGCAGGTGTATATACAATAATAACATCTATCGTTGCATGATCCAAAGGCCCTGAACGAGTCATTTCCAGCTCTCTTTCAATTCTCTTCTGTTCTTCGATTTCTTCTGGTGTGGGTTCAGGTGGAATAAGGCTTGGCTGGTCTTCAAAATCAGGAAGTGCAGCTGGGTCAATTTCAATCAGATAATGCGTTAATGAAACCGGATCGCTGGTGATTTCATATTGCTTTCCCTGTTCGGGAAAGTGAATAATTGCCAGCGTTCGTCCTTCGGTGGTGGAGATAAAAGCATACGAGAAATCATAAGCGATAAATTTGGCCGTAACGGTTACATTATCCTCCAGGATCTCCTCAACCCGTTGCACTTCGGCAATGTGTTCAACATCGCTGAAAAGGTTCAGCACAATCAGGTCCTCGGGTTCAACCGTGAACAAGGATTTGACGTTGTCGCTGAGGTCAACTTCCCTGAAACGGATAACGGCCTCTTTGTTCTCGTAAAAATGAAGTGCCGCTGAAAGGTCCTGCCTCAGGTCGGTCTCATGCTTGATAAGCTGAAACTCGTTGAATTGTGCCCGGGCTTCCGGAAAAATCATTCCTGCAAAGCCGATAACTATAACCAGGAGTAGATGTTTTGTTTTCATGGGAAGATGGTTTTAGATTTAATGACAGATATATCTATATGGCAAACATTTTATCGGCTTGGTGGCACCCCGACCTCGCAGCATATCTGTCATTACCCATCATCCCCGCATCCATCAATGATCATCTTGAACAAATGAACCAGAGGTGCAAAAACACTCCTGCATTCTGCGAAAGCAAAAGTATTTTACCCAATTTGCAGATTTTTGTTGTGTTTAACAAGCCTGAGTGAGTAATCGGCCGTTTTGAATGAGCAATCAGGCTCTTAGAATAGAAAGGAGTGTAGTCTTTCTGTTTTTTGCCACGGGCAGCTGTTTCCCGTCTGACATCTCCACGATCCCTCCATCACCGCGGATATACTTTTTCACTTCCCTGATATTGACCAGGTAGGAATGGTGGACTCTGAAGAAATGCCCGGCATGCAGGCGTTCTTCCACGTATTTGATGGTTTTTGCCAACATCAGGGGTTTTGTGTTTCGTATATATACATGCACATAATTGCTGTCTCCCACCAGGTATAGTATGTCTTCTTCGGCAACGATCTCGAGCCCCTGCATGGTTGGCAGGGCCAGTTTTGGGAAATCCCTGGTGTTGTGCTGCAGGTTCTCCAGCAACATCTGAAGCTGCTCTGTCCGGGACTGCTGGTAATATGCCTGGTTTTTGAGACGGATGCGGTCAGCCACCATTTGAACTGCCTGAACAAGCTTGTTCCGGTCGATGGGCTTGAGTAAATAGTCGGCAGCACTAACCTTAAAAGCCTGGATGGCGTAATTGTCGTATGCCGTTGTGAAGATGATCTCAAAAGAGATCTCGTCCAACCTGCTGAGCATATCGAAACCATTCATTTTTGGCATGGCTATATCAAGAAAAACCAGGTCGGGTCGATGCCTTTCAATGGACTCCATCCCGCAAAACCCGCTCAGACAAGTGTCGGCAATGATAACTTCCGGACAATGTTTTTCAACCTGGATCAAAAGGCTGTCGATGCAGTGCTGTTCGTCATCTATTATAATTGCTTTCATAGCCGGGTAATTAAAGGTTTGTGGTTTGGTGCGAAAAGGTTTGGCTTAATTATGGGCGTTGGTCAGGATGGGCAGTGAAATACCCACCCTTGTTCCGGCAGCACGCTGATTTGTATCATACAGGTCGGTGATCGTGACCTTTGCGTCGCTGCCATATAGCGCATTGATGGTAGATATTCTTTCGGCCATAATGGTCATACCCAACGATTTGCCCTTGAGTTCGAAAGCACTTTTACATTCAGCGGACTTTTTACGGCCGACACCATTGTCCTGAATCGTAAACATAACATATTCCCCGTTTTTAAGTGCGGAAATATCGATTCTGCCCCGGCCCTCCTTGTGCATCAGCCCGTGCCAAAGTGCATTCTCCACATATGGCTGCAAGAGCAGCGGGGGTACAAACACCCTGTTGGTGTCCAGGAACTGATCGATAATAATGGCAAACTCAAACTTGTTACTGAATCTGATTTGTTCCAGTTCAAGATAAATAGTCAGGGCTTCCAGTTCATCTTCAAGCGACACCAGCGTGTTTTTTGAATTGTTTAATACGATGCGGATCAGGCGGGAAAATTTGGTAAGGTAATCTGATGCTTCATCTGTTTCATTTTTAAGGATAAATGTATTGATGGAGTTTAGTGAGTTAAAGATAAAGTGGGGGTTCATTTGTGCCCTCAGTGACTGCATTTCTGCTTCTGCAATTCTTTTTGCAAAGTTGGATTTGACCTTTTCACGGGTGCGAATCTGCTTGCCGCGTATATGAATGAAGGCTGTCAGGAGCAAAATGACCGATGCAAGGCTGCCCATTCGAAACCAGATTGTTTGATAATAATATGGTTTGATGACAAATTCGAACCCGGCTTCCCGGTCAAACCAAACGCCCCGGTGTGCCGCTCTTACAACAAACTGATATTTTCCCGGTGGCAAATTGGTGTAGTGAGCCAGCCCCCGGGAGGTAACAGTTGCAGGCAGTTCATCAAATCCCAAAAGCTTGTATTCATATTTTATCTGGTGTACGTCTTCAAAACATATAGCCGAAAAATTGAATTTGAAATTTTTTTCAGATGGCCTGAAAGTGGCGGCCCGGGTTTGGGGTTCTGGCCCAATGCGAAAGATTTCACTGCCGTTTATCTCCACTTGTTCTATCAGCAGGTTTACAATACTTCCACGGAGGGCTAACCCGGCAATCATATTTGTTTCAAAGCCACCCTGACCTGTGAGAAATATCTGATCATCCTCATCGATGTATATCCTGTCGTCCAGAGACTTCCATTTATGCAGGCCGTTCCGGTCGTCGAAAGCATTCATTTGCTCTGTATAAGGGTTAAAAAACACAAGGCCCTCGTTAATGATCCAGAAATTGCTTTTTGAGTCCACGGCAATTCTGGAAACATTCGGGTCGTTCAAACCGTGGATAGTATGGTACCTTTTAAAAGAGAAACCATTATTTTCTTCACTTATACGCAAAAGCCCTTTTCTGTGCAGGCAAACCCAGATTCGTTGCAGGCTGTCTGTGGCAAATCCTCCGGCCCCGTGGCCCCAAAGGCCCATGTCCTTCAAAGCATCAAAACGGCCGGATAAAAACATACCCCGGTCGATATCATACACCCCAAAGCCGTCGTATGAACCGATCCATAACCTGTTTTTGTGATCTACCATGAGTTCCAGGTAGCGCTGGCTCCTGAAAAGTCCGTTTCTTACTCCCGGCAAATAACGGAAATAGGTGGCTTCTTTGCGGTCTGCATCGAGCTGAATAATGCCATCGAAAGGTGCAGATATCCAGAGATTGTGGTGCATGTCCTCTGCCATATGGTAGAGGCGCGACTGACCGTCCCGGAACGTGACCGGCCCACCGTTGCGGTCAAGAAACATGGTCAGGTGCTGGGTGTCCGGGTCAATATACAAAAGATTATTGGTCATGCTTGTAGCCCAGATAACCCCCCGGTGATCGCGATACATATGCCTGATTCCGGCGTAAGGACCCACTCCGGGAGTCTGATCGGGAACAATGCCCCACTCGTTTTTGTTTTCATCCCAAAAAACAATGTTATGCTGATCGTTGGTGCCAAAATATGTCTTGCCGGCGGCTTTGTCCCGGTAAAAACAGCGGGCATCTTCAAGGCCATAAGGAAGCTGTATTTTGCGAAAGGATTTGTACGATCGGTCCAGCATATTCAGACCTTCCTTGCCACCTACCCATAAATTGTTTTGTCGATCAATAAAAATATTGCACTGCAAATAGTTTGACAACAGCGAACGTGGATTGTCTTCTGATTTGCCGTGGGGTGTAAAGCTTTCATCTTTTTTGTTAAATACCACCAGCCCCATGTTCGGGGTGGCCAGCCATAAGGCATCGCTGTTTTTGGGGGCAATATCCAAAGGACTGATAGGGAAATCATAAATCTTCCATTCCAGGGTTTGCAGATTCAGCCTTTTAAGGCCGGCAGCCCAGTCGCCGATCCACAGCAGGGAGTCACCCTCAAAAAAGAAGGCTCTGGCTGCTGCTCTCTCTTTCCAGTCTGCGTTGAGATCCTGAATGACCTCATAGGAATTTTTATCGACAAGCAGGAGCCCCCCCTGTGTGCCCACGATGAGTGTATCCGGCCGGTGCGGGAAAGCCGAAATGTTGTTTACATAAGACCTCAGGTTTTCACGTGCTCCCTTGGCTGTATCGTACAGCAACATGCTTACAATCTGATCTTGCGTCCTGATATAATGATGCAGGCCATTGTGACTGCCGATCCAGATGCTTCCATCTTCATCCTCCCAAAAACGGGTAATCTCAACGTCGGGGAACCATCTGCCCGCATTTGTCCGGGCATGATAGTTGGTAAACGTTTCCCGGTAAGGATCATACACGGCAAACCCCCTGCCTGTACCAACCCAGAGAAGAGAGTCGGTGCTTTCATAAATGGTGTGGATGACATCCTCGGAAAGGGAAGCAGGGTCTTCCGGATCGTTGCGGAAAACCCGCGTCTGATGACCATCGTAGCGCACCAGACCGTTATCCGTTCCGATCCATAAATATCCCCGGAAATCCTGTGTGACAAAGCGAACGACGTTGGAAGGAAGACCATTCTCGCGGGTGATGTGCCTGAAATAGAAAACCTCTTCTTCTTTTTCCTGTAAGAAGGTGAGCTGTCCGTACCCCTGAAAAACGATGGAGAAAGAAAGCCATAGCATAATATAAGAAAGGCTGCTTTTCACCCATATGGTGCATTGGTCTATCTACAAATATACGAAGAT